>JAURVS010000208.1 GCA_030655355.1 Sphingopyxis sp. | reverse complement strand
TTGCTGACCCTTCAGCCGGATCACTTCGCTCGCGACCGCCGCCTTGACGGTCGCGTTGCGCGGCGCGCCGCTGAGCACCGCCATTTCGCCGAAGAAGCTGCCCGCGGGCAAATAGCGCAGGAAGATCGGTTTGCCGCCGATGTCCTTCTCGACGACCATCGATCCCGAGCGGATGACGTAGACATCGTCACCCTCGTCGCCTTCGGCGAGTACGACCTTGCCAGCAGGAACGCGCTCGATCGCAGGATCCTCGACGATCGGTCCGAGGTCCTCGACCGTAAGGCCACCCTTGAAAATCTGGAGCAACTGGCGTTCGAGCGAGATGCGGTTGATCACGCGCTTGGCGCCCGGAACCGCCGCCATCAGCTTGAGCGCCGCGGTGCGCGACACTTCGACGAAGATGCTGTCTTCGCCCGCGCGGATCGTGGCGCCGCGCTTGCGGCCCGAGATCAGGCCGACTTCGCCAAAGATCGAACCCTGCTCGATCGGCACGGTGATGTCAGGGCCGACCTCGACCACCGCAAGGCCGTCGGCGATTGCGAACAGCGACGAACCCGGCTCGCCCTTTTCGAACACGACGTCGCCCTTCGAATAAAAGGCGACTTTGGAATCGAGCATGAATTCGCGCATCTGCAGCGGCGACACATCGGCAAAGATGCTGACGCGCGTTCGCAGATATTCGAGCCATTCGCTGACCGACTTCTTTTGCGGCAGCTTTTCGAAGATCGCCGCCAGATCCTTTTCGTCGGCGGGAGTCAGCGCCTTGTTGCCGTTGAGAAACTCGACGACGTCATAGCCCTGGTTCATGCAATGCTTGATCAGCGGATAACCCGCGAGCGCACCGATGACATAGATACCGGGCACCGTCGTCTCGAAGGTCGGCGACAGTTTCGGAAAGGCTTCGCGGTCGGGGCCGGTGAATTCGATCCCCATCGACTCAACGAAACCGCGCGGCGCAACCGATCCGAGGCGCGCGACGATCACATCGCATTCGATGCGTTCTTCGCCCGTCGGGGTTTCGAGCGTCAGCCAGCCGGGTTCGACCTTCTTCGGCTGCGTTTCGGTGCGGATCGACATGAAGCCATTCTCGCCGGCCTCGGTCATGTCGGAGACATTCTTGGCCTTGGCGCGCGCGAAATCCTTCGAGCGGTTAAGGATGGTGACGGTATTTTCGAGCGCCTCTTCGGCAACACCGAGCGCATTTTCGATCCCCGCATCGCCCGATCCGACGACGGTAATATGCTTGTCCTTGAAATCTTCGGGATCATCGACCTGATAGATGATGTGCGGCAGGTCGGCACCCTCGCAGCGCATCCGGTTGGGATTGCCCTGCGTCCCGATAGCCAGCACGATATTTTCTGCGGTGTAGACGTCGCCCTTCGCAGTCTTGATCGCGAAGGCGCCCTTTTGACCGGTCACTTCGGCAACTTCGGCGTGATAGGCAACCTGGACCTTGTTGTTCGCGGCGTCCTCGTCCCAATTGCCGAGAATATATTCGCGCGCGCCTTCGGCAAAACGGCAGTCGGAGCGGAGGTCGAGCCGCTCGGGCGTCGCGAGGACGCGCTTGCCCTTTTGATATTTGAAGATGGTGTCCGACAGATGGTCGGTCTTTTCGAGCAGGATATGGCTCAGCCCAAGCTGTGCGGCGCGCGACGCGGCGCTGAGCCCCGCGGGGCCCGAACCGATGATCGCAACTTTGACCGCCTCGCTCATGCGCGTGCAATCCGGCGGCGCAAACCGCTCGTCCAATCGCTGATCATGATGCTGACGAACGCGCGCACGGGCATCCTTTCCCCCTCTCGCCAGCCCCCCGGCGATTTCATAACGGATGCGACCCGGACTTATGTCCTGGACGCAAAGCTATGCCCTTGAAAGCGGGGAAAGGTCAACCAGTGGAGGCGTGTTGCGAGACGT
>JAURVS010000207.1 GCA_030655355.1 Sphingopyxis sp. | reverse complement strand
CTGCCGACGCAGGCGCATCGCGGCGCGTCGCCGTGGGAGCGGGCGTGGGTGCCGTGGTCGTCGTGGTTGTCGGCTGCGTTGGCGCGACTCGCGGCGGGGTTGCGGGCTGGACTGGCGCCGGGGTGGGAGCAGGTGTCGGCTGCCCACGGCGTTCATTCGGTCCGACCGGGGGCAAGCCATTGTCTGACGGGCCTTGCACGCCGGGGGTGCGGCCTTCGTCAGCGGGCGGCAGGCGGAAATCGAGCGGGCGCGCAGACGAGGGCGCCGGAGTGGTCGTATTCTGCGCGAGCGCGGGCGCCGTGCCCGCAAGCGACAGCGCGAGCGCGATAAGCGGCAACGACGCCGCAGTGCTTCCCTGCCCCTTCATCCTGTTTGTCATTTTGTTTCCGCGATCCCGTACCATAGCATTTGCCCAGCACGGCTGAATTGGCGCTGAACCCGGCCTGTCCCGCCCTACAAGGCGGTGACATAGGCCGCGCTGCGCACTAGAGCCTTTCCATGACCGATTCCAGCCCTACACCGCTCGCGCCGAAACATCTCGGCCAGTCCAGCGAACTTCCTGCCGCGCCCGAAGCCGCGATCCTCGATTATGTGCCCAATCCGCGCGCGGGCGAACTTTATCTCGTCCGCTTTGCGGCGCCCGAGTTCACCTCGCTTTGCCCGGTGACCGGCCAGCCCGATTTCGCGCATCTCGTGATCGACTATGCGCCGGGCGAAACAATCGTCGAATCGAAGAGCCTCAAGCTGTTCCTCAGTTCGTTTCGCAATCATGCGGGATTTCACGAGGATTGCACGGTCGGGATTGGGCGCCGCCTGTTCGACGAAATGCAACCGCGGTGGCTGCGCATCGGCGGTTATTGGTATCCGCGCGGCGGAATCCCGATCGATGTCTTTTGGCAATCGAGCGCGCCGCCCGCCGATCTGTGGCTCCCCGATCAGGGTGTCGCGCCCTATCGCGGGCGCGGCTGATCGATAATTCTACGGATTCGGTCGGAATTTCATCTTTCCGTCATGAAATGTTGACACTAGTGTCAACGACATGAATTCCGCTGCCCTGCCCCACGACCACGACATCAAAGTCGGCCCCGACCTGATCGATTTCATGGGGCATGTGAACAACGCCCATTATCTGAGCTGGGTGCAGGAAGCCGTGCTCGCGCACTGGCGCCACATTGCGCCGCCCGATGCAGTCGCGGCGCATCTGTGGGTCGCGCTGAAGCACGAGATTACCTATCGCCGTCCCGCTTTCCTCGACGATCAGGTCATCGCGACGGTCATCCTCGAAAAGGTACAGGGCGCGCGCGCCTTTTACGAGACGATCATCAAGCGCGGCGAGGATGTGCTGGCCGAGGTCAAGTCGAGTTGGTGCTGCATCGACGCAGAAACGCTGCGCCCCGCACGGCTGGCGAGCGAAGTTGTGGCGCGCTTTTTCCCGGCCGAAAAGGTCTGACCATTTAAAATTGGCGCTCCCCGACGAAAGCCGGGGTCTGTTGCGTTCGAGAGCCGACGTAGCCTGATGACGCTCTGGACCCCCGCTTTCGCCGGGGAACGGCAATCAGCTACGCCGCTTCGAAACGCAGCGGCAAACGCTTCAGCCCGCCGACGAACACCGATTCGACGCGCGCGGGTTCGCCAGCAAGTTCGATGCTTTTCAGCCGCGGCAGCAATTCTTCCATCAGGATCCGCATTTCCATCCGCGCGAGATGCTGCCCGAGGCAGACATGCGCGCCAAAGCCGAAGGCGATCTGCTGATTCTTCTCGCGGTCGGGGTCGAAAGCGAAGGGGTCGCCGAACACGGTCTCGTCGCGGTTGCCCGACACATAGTTGAGCATCAACCAGTCGCCCTCGCGGATCGTCTGTCCGCCGATTTCGACATCTTCCTTTGCGCTGCGCATGAAATGCTGGACAGGCGTCGTCCAGCGAATCGCTTCCTCGATCAGCCCCGCCTTGTCGCTCTCGGCCGAACGGAAGCGTTCGAACAGCGCCGGATTCTTCGCGAGCTCCATCATCGCGCCCGCGGTCGACGCGCTCGTCGTGTCATGCCCCGCGGTCGCGACGATCATATAATAGCCCGACATTTCGCGGTCGGGGATCTGCTCGCCATTGATCGTCGCATTGGCGATCACCGTAGCAATATCCTCGCGCGGATTGGCGCGGCGGTCGGCGGTGAGCGCGCCGAAATATTGAGTGAAGTCGGCGATGACATAGTCGAGCATCGCGATTGCCTGTTCGGCGCTGGTAATCGCTTCGCGGCTGCGATTGAGTTCGGGATCGGTCGGGCCGAACAATTGCTGCGTCAGCATCAGCATCCGCGGCTCGTCCTCGGGCGGCACTCCCAAAATGTCCATGATCACGCGCAGCGGATAATGCGCCGCGACGTCGCGGGCAAAGTCGCACGTTCCGCCCTGCTCGAGCATCTGGTCGACCGTCTCGCGCGCGATCTGGCGGATGCGGTCTTCGACGATCTTGAGATTTTTCGGCATGAACCAGCTCTGCGTGAGCAGCCGGTATTTCATATGATCGGGGGCATCCATCTGCACCAGCGAGCGAATCAGATGACCGTCGTTGTTCGGTGTCGCCGCCCGCGCCAGCGCTTCGCCGTCGCGGTTGGTCAGCACGGTCGGGCGGATGCCGTTTGCGAAACGCTGCGGATCGCGGCTGATCGCCATGATGTCGGCGTGCCGCGTCACGAGCCAGAACGGGTCGTGATCGTGATTCTCGGCGACCGCGAGCGGCGCATTGGCGCGCGCCCATGCAAGCTGCTCGTGCAGCGGGTCCCATTGGCCGTATGCGACGGGGTCGACGACGGCGGCGGCTACCTCTCCAGGTAATATCGGTTTTGTCATTGATGGCGAAGCTGCCGCAACTCGCCGCGCGAGTCGAGTGGCAAAGTGCAACCGATCAGATGGCGGTCGCGGGGTCGGGCAAAGCTGTCTGCCATTCGGTGCGCGCGCGCCGGATCATCGCCTTCAACGCGTCGGCTTGTTCGGCCCACGCGCTTGCGGCTTCGGTCGTCCACGCCGCACCTGCCGCCGCGCCCAGTTCGGCGACCGTCATGTCGATGAAGGCATCATATTCGCCGATCGGTAGCGGGCCATAGGTGCGATGCGTGAAGACAAGTTCGGCAACCAGCGGCCAGACCCAGCTTTCGCCCTTCGCCAGCCCGAACATCATTTGCAGCGTTTCGTCGGTCATCCGACGCGACGAGGCTTCGACGACGAGGAAGGATGCGCGGCGGTCGGGAAAGGCGGTAAAGAAGCGGTCGAACAAAGTGTGGCGGATATCGATCCCCGCGTCGGCGACGGCAAGCAGGCTCGCCTCCATCGCCGCCACGCCGGTCATTTGAACAGGCTGCCCAAGATCCCGCGCATCAACTGGCCGCCGAATTTGCCCGCGACCTGCCGCCCAAGGCTCGTCGCCGCCGAACGCGCGGCCGACTGCACCATCTTTTCGGTCATCGACGGCTTGGCTGCCTCGCGTGCTGCAGCCTTTTCGAGCCGGAGGCGCTCCTTCTCTTCGGCAACCTTGATTTTTGCCTGTTCCTTCGCGGCGATCGCCGCCTGCTTGTCGGCCTCGACCTGCGCCTTGGCTTCGACCGCGGCGGCTTGAGCCTGCTCGGCTTTGGCGGCAAGCAGTTCCTCGGCGCTCTCGCGGTTGACCGCCGTGTCATATTTGCCCTCGACGGGCGAAATCGACTTGATGATCGCGCGCTCCTTGGCGTCGATCGGGCCTGCGCGCGAGCAGGGGGGCTTTATCAAGGTGCGTTCGACCGGCGACGGCGCGCCATCGGCCATCAGCAACGACACTAACGCTTCGCCGACTTTGAGTTCGGTGATTTCGCGAGCGACATCGACTTTCGGATTCGGGCGGAAGGTTTCGGCGGCGGCCTTCACCGCTTTCTGGTCGCGCGGAGTAAAGGCGCGCAGCGCATGCTGGACGCGATTGCCGAGCTGGCCTGCGACATCTTCGGGAATGTCGATCGGGTTCTGCGTCACGAAATAGACGCCGACGCCCTTCGAACGGATCAGGCGCACGACCTGTTCGATCTTTTCGGCAAGCGCGGGCGGCGCGTCGTCGAACAAGAGATGCGCCTCGTCGAAGAAGAATACGAGCTTGGGCTTGTCGGGATCGCCGACCTCGGGAAGCGTCTCGAACATCTCGCTGAGCAGCCAGAGCAGGAAGGTCGCGTAGAGTTTGGGGCTCGCCATCAGCTTGTCGGCGGCGAGGATGTTCACATAGCCGCGACCATTTTCGTCGGTGCGGATCATGTCCTGAATGTCGAGCGCGGGTTCGCCGAAAAAATTTGCGCCGCCCTGACTTTCAAGCGTCAGCAGCTGCCGCTGGATCGTCCCGACCGTCGCCTTCGACACATTGCCATATTTGATGGTCAGCTCATCGGCATTCGAGGCGCACCAGGCGAGCATCGCCTGCAGGTCGGCGAGGTCGAGGAGCAGCAGATTCTGTTCGTCGGCAATCCGGAACGCGATCGCGAGCACGCCTTCCTGAACTTCATTGAGTCCCATCAGCCGCGCGAGGAGCAGCGGCCCCATTTCGGAAATCGTCGTGCGGACCGGATGGCCCTGTTCGCCGAACAGGTCCCAGAAGATCACCGGATTGTCGCGATACGCCCATTCTGTATCGCCGATCTCGGCGGCGCGCGCGGCGAAAATCTCGTGCATCTTTGAGGTCGGGCTGCCCGACATCGCCATGCCGGCAAGGTCGCCCTTCACATCAGCGACGAACACCGGAACACCGACCGCCGAAAAGCCTTCGGCGAGCCCCTGCAGCGTCACCGTCTTGCCGGTCCCCGTCGCACCCGCGATCAGCCCGTGACGGTTCGCGCGCTTGAGCACGAGCGACTGGCGCGGCCCATCGGCCGCTCCGCCGCCGCCCAGACCGATATAGATTTCGCTTGCCGTGCTGACGTCGCTCACCCGCAATCCTCCACTTGGTAATCCGGCTTTGAGGTTAGAGCGGCGGAGGATTGCAGGCAATCGGCAAACCGGCGCGTGGCACGAAATCCGGAAGCGGGAGGAAAGCGCCGGGCTTTACACGCGATAACCGTCTCGGTGGCAGTCCGTCCAACCAGTTGTGGCCATATCCAACTGCTGCCAGCCGCGCTATCTGCTGGCGGATGAGCGCAACCGAGGCCGCGATTATTTCCATCCTGCGTGCTGACCGGCATCGCTGGCATCTTCTTGGTGTGGTCGAGGCGCTCGACTTGCCCGACTGCTGGATCGGAGCGGGCTTCATCCGAAACGCGGTTTGGGATCATCTGCACGGACGCCCGCCCTCGCCGCCATCGGGCGATCTCGATGTGATCTGGTTTGATTCCGATCGAACCGATCCAGCTTTGGATCGGGTTTATGAAGCCCGTTTGGCGGCAATCGAACCGTCGGTCATCTGGTCGGTCAAGAATCAGGCGCGAATGCATGTTCGCAACGCCGATCCGCCCTATTCGTCCGCGGTCGATGCGATGCGCCACTGGCCCGAGACAGCGACGGCCGTTGCGGCACGGCGCCTTGGTGACGCGCTTTGCGAAG
>JAURVS010000206.1 GCA_030655355.1 Sphingopyxis sp. | reverse complement strand
CACCTTCGTTCTCGTTTATAACCTCTTCGACAGCGAAGATCTCTACAAGCGCTATCCTGCGGGCGAAGGCGCCGCCTATCTGGTCGGCGGCTTCAACGCCAGCTACCTGCGCCGCGGCGATGTCGTGCTGATCCCGATCCGTGTCGGCGTCGGGGCCCGGCTTGGCGCGAATGTCGGCTATATGAAGTTCCGCAAGAAACAGAATTGGGTGCCTTTCTAACCAGCTATCAGGTTGCGGCCCCAACAAAAAGCCCGCGCTCAGTCGCGGGCTTTTTCTTTTGCTGCGACAAACCGACCTCGACATCGGCCCGGTCGTAATAGCTTGTTACCAAGCATTAATCTTGTCGGTCTAAAGTCATGCCATGACCCGATCGGATTCCCCCTCACCGATCGAGCCGCCTTCACGCTTGCGATTTTTTTCAAGTCCGGCGGCTCTGCCTCTCCCGGTGTACCGCGACTTCGTTGCCATGCTCTTTGGCATGTGGCTTCCCATATTCGGCCTAGGCGCCGTGTTCGTCGGAATATGCCTGCTCGTCGGCCTCCAACTCGGCAGCCCTTTTCTGCTTAGCCTCGCCGCTCTCGGGGCGCTGACGACGCTGCTTCGCCTCGCCACACTCCGTGCCTATTTCCGCGCGAATCCCGTCGGCGATTTTGCGGACCTCATACGCTGGGAGCGCCTCTACGCGATCGGCAACTACGCGACCGCCCTGCTGCTGGCGCTGCTCAATATTCTTGCCATCTCGGCCAACGATCCGTTGCTCCACCTCATTACGGTAAGCCTTGTGTTCAGTTTCGGGGCCGGCATCGTGTCGCGGACGTCAGTCCGTCCGAACATCTGTGTGATCAGCCTGCTCATTGCCACGCTGCCGACGATCGCCGCGCTCGCGCTCCATGCCTTTGAGACGAGCCCCAATGCGCTGCACCGCGAGCTGTTTCTGATCGAGGCGCTGATCGTAGCGATGATTCTGGCACTTAGCTTGCAGACCGTCGGCTACCTCTATCGATCGGCGGTGGAGCATCACACCGCACGCCATGACATGGCAAAGCTTGCGAGGACCGACGCACTTACCGGCCTTTCTAATCGCCTCCTCCTCCGCGAACTGTTCCAGATCCACACTGCGACCGCCATGCGCGCCAAAAACCTCGTTGCGCTGCACTATCTCGACCTCGACGGCTTTAAGGCGATCAACGACCGCTATGGGCACCCGGCCGGCGACGCGTTGCTGGCGCAGGTTGCCCGTCGGCTCGAGGAGACAGTTCGCAGCGATGATGTCGTCTCGCGGCTTGGAGGAGACGAGTTCATCGTGCTGCAGGTCGGCCTGAGCGACGAAAGCGAAGCTGAGTTGCTGGCGCGCCGGTTGATCCGCGAGATCAGCAAGCCCTACATTGTCGACCGCATATCGATGTCGATTTCGGTCAGTGTGGGAATTGCCACCGCACCGAAACTGGGCGTCGAACTCGAACGCCTTCTCGCCTGCGCCGATGCAGCGCTTTACCGCGCAAAGGCCGGCGGCAAAGCGCGGGCATATTTCTGCATCGAAGCCGACGCGGCGCTGGCTGACGTCGCGGCCTAGCTCGACGGCCAAGCGGCTGGCGCGCTAGTCGCCGTCAAAAGCGATCAGCGTCTCGCAAGTCAGGCCGGCGGCCGCAAGCCGCTGCGATCCGCCGAGATCGGGCAAGTCGATGACGAACAAGGCCGCCGCGACCTCTGCCCCGACACTGCGCATCAAAGCCGCCGCCGCAAGGATCGTGCCGCCAGTCGCGAGCAGATCATCGACAAGCACGACACGGTGGCCAGGCAGAACTGCGTCTTCATGCAATTCGAGCCGGTCAACGCCATATTCGAGTTCATAATCGACGCCGATGGTGACGCCCGGCAGCTTGCCTGCCTTGCGCACCGGAACAAGGCCAAGCCCCATTGCTGTCGCCATCGCGGCGCCAAACAGAAAGCCGCGCGCCTCGACCGCAACGATGAAGTCGGGGCGGTGGACGGCGGCGCGTGCGGACAGACGGCGCACGCTTTCGCTGAAACCGGCGGCGTCGCCGATCAGCGTCGTGATATCGCGAAACTGGATGCCCGGCTTGGGAAAGTCCGGAATGGTGCGGACGAGCGACGCGAGGTCGAGGTCAGGTTGAGGCGGGAGGGCGATCATCGAACTGGTCGCCCTCCCTTAAATCCTCAATGCTTCTTGTCGGCCCAGATGTTCCGGTACGACAAATAGGTCAGCACGGTGAAGATCAGCAGGAAGAAGAACACTGCATAACCCACCTGAACGCGCTTGATCAGCTTCGGTTCGGCAGTCCAGACGAGGAACGCGGTGACGTCCTTTGCCATCTGGTCGACCGTCGCTTTGGTGCCGTCGGCATAGGTGACCTGACCCGGGTTGAGCGGCGGTGCCATCGCGAGGTTAAGGTTCGCGAAATAGGGATTGTAGTGCAGCCCCGTGCCCGGCTTCAGTTCAGCAGGAAGGTTCGCCGGCGGGTTCTGGAAGCCGGTCAGCAGCGAATAGACATAGTCCTTGCCACCTTCGCGCGCCTTGGTGATCAGCGAGAGATCTGGCGGAAGCGCGTTGTTGTTCGCGGCGCGAGCAGCCGTTTCGTTCGCATAGGGCGACGGAAAATAATCCGACGGCAGGCCAGTGCGCGTCGCCGGTACACCCGTATCCGGGTTGATCGACGGGATATTGTCATAGCTTTTCGCAAAGCTCTTCACCTGGCCTTCGGTGTAACCAAGGTCACCGATGTCGCGGAACGCGACAAGGTGCAGGCTGTGACAGGCCGAGCAGACTTCCTTGTACACCTGCATCCCGCGCTGCAACTGCGCCTTGTCCCAATGCGGCAAGACAATGCCGTCACTGGCAAGCTTCAGATGCTTGGGATGCTTGTGAAAATCGTGCGCGACATTGTGTTCATTGCTGAGCGGCGTCGTGAAAATCGCGAGCACCAGCGCGGCAATGAAGCCAAGACCGACGAGAAAACCGAGCGGACGAACCATGGCTGTATCAGCTCCTATTAAAGTCCGGCGCTCAGGCCGTTGCCGAAGCCGACGAGGTGTCGGTGGCGTGTTTGGCGAGGACCGCTTCGGTAATCGAGTTCGGCATCGGCAACGGACGTTCGATCCGCGAGACGATGGGCAGGATCACCAGGAAGTGGGCGAAATAATAGATGGCGCCAAGCTGGCTGAGGATCACCCACGGCTGTTCCGCAGGCTGCATACCGCACCAGCCAAGCAGGAAGACGTCGACGACGAGTATCCAGAAGAAGATCCGGTACAGCGGGCGATAGTTCGACGACTTGATTGGCGAGCTGTCGAGCCAAGGCAGGAAGAAGAGCACCGCGATCGAAGCGAACATTGCGATCACGCCCCAAAGCTTCGCGTCGATCCACAGGAAGTTGAAGGTGAAAGCCTTCAAGATCGCGTAGAAGGGCAGGAAATACCATTCGGGAACGATATGCGCCGGCGTCGAGAGCGAGTTGGCCGGGATATAGTTATCGGCGTGGCCGAGCATGTTCGGGCTGAAGAAGGTCAGCGCGACGAAAATCAGCAGGAAAATGCCAAGTCCGAAGCCGTCTTTCGCAGTGTAATAGGGATGGAACGGGACGGTGTCCTGCTCATCCTTCACTTCGATGCCGGTCGGGTTCGACGAACCCGGAATGTGCAGCGCCCAGATGTGCAGGATGATGACACCCGCGATCACGAAGGGCAGCAGATAATGGAGCGAGAAGAAGCGGTTCAGCGTCGCATTGTCAGGGACGAAGCCGCCGAGCAACCATTCGCGCACCGGCTCGCCAACGAGCGGGATCGCCGAGAAGAAGCCGGTGATCACCTGC
>JAURVS010000205.1 GCA_030655355.1 Sphingopyxis sp. | reverse complement strand
GGATGCTTGTCCCGGCGTGCATCAGGTCGAAGCCCTTGTTGATTTCCTCGAGCCCCATGACGTGCGTGATCATCGGATCGATTTCGATCTTGCCGGTCATATACATGTCGACGATCTTGGGCACGTCGGTGCGGCCCTTGGCGCCGCCGAACGCAGTGCCGCGCCAGTTGCGCCCGGTGACGAGCTGGAACGGACGCGTCGCAATCTCCTTGCCCGCCTCGGCCACGCCGATGATGATCGAGGTGCCCCAGCCGCGGTGGCAGGCTTCGAGCGCGGTGCGCATCACTTCGGTATTGCCGGTGGCATCGAAGGTGTAATCGGCGCCGCCGTCGGTCAGTTGGACGATCGCGGCGACCGTGTCTTCGCGGCTCATGCCCTTGGTGTTGAGGAAGTCGGTCATGCCGAACTTGCGGCCCCATTCTTCGCGGTCGGGATTGATATCGACGCCGATGATCTGGTTCGCACCCGCGAGGCGCGCGCCCTGAATCACGTTGAGCCCGATGCCGCCAAGCCCGAAGACGACGACATTGTCGCCGACCTGCACCTTCGCGGTGTTGATCACCGCGCCAACGCCGGTCGTCACGCCGCAGCCGATGTAACAGCTCGACTGGAACGGCGCGTCCTGACGGATCTTCGCGACCGCAATCTCGGGTAATACGGTGAAGTTCGTGATGGTCGAGCAGCCCATATAGTGAAAGATCGGCTGCCCCTTGTAGCTGAAGCGCGTCGTGCCGTCGGGCATAAGCCCCTTGCCCTGCGTCGCGCGGATCGCGGTGCAGAGATTGGTCTTGCCCGACAGGCAGCTTTTGCACTGGCGGCATTCGGGAGTGTAGAGCGGGATGACATGGTCGCCGGGAACAACGCTCGTTACTCCCGCGCCGACTTCGCGCACGATCCCCGCGCCTTCATGCCCCAGCACGCTCGGAAAGATGCCCTCGCTGTCGAACCCGTCAAGCGTATAGGCATCGGTATGGCAGATGCCCGTCGCCATGATCTCGACCAGCACTTCGCCCGCCTTCGGACCTTCGAGGTCGAGTTCGACGATTTCGAGCGGCTTCTTCGCTTCGAACGCAACGGCGGCACGGGTCTTCATGGGGCTGTCTCCTTCTTGCTCGTCCCAATCACGCAAACGCCGCGGCAATGCAAGCCACCAG
>JAURVS010000177.1 GCA_030655355.1 Sphingopyxis sp. | reverse complement strand
GACGCCGGCGGTCGGATCGTCGATCGGTGCGATCCAGACATTGAGAACCCCGCCGAGCGGATGAAGATAGGCGAGTTTCCGGCCGTCGGGGCTGATCTGCACCTCCGAATAGGTCGGCGACTTGAACAGAAGTTGCCGAGGTATCAGCGGATCGGCCGATGCGGGCTTCGCAGCGCCGGGCAGGCTGGTAAAAAGGCAGGCCCCGATCAAAAATGCAGCGGCGACGCGCCGCCCGCCGCGCACCGAATGGCCGCGCAAAATATTCGGCATGGGCGTCATCGTCGAAACATTGCTTTTGAGCATATCGATCCAGTCCTTCTTCGTCCCCCGTGGACAGCAAATCCTGACAAGCCGACCGGCAATGCGCCAATGCCGAAAACGGATCATTTGATACGTCAGGCTCCGGGTCGCAGACGGGCGTTGCGATTGGGTTCGCAACGGTTACGACAGTCGACGGACATGCAGCAACGGGTATGAACGATGGAAATGGCGTGGCTTGAAGATTTCGGTGCCCTGATCCGCGCAGGAAATTTCTCGCGCGCGGCATCGGCGCGCTGCGTCACGCAGCCTGCATTCAGCCGCCGCATCCGCGCGCTCGAGGAATGGCTCGGGGTCGAGCTCGTCGATCGCAGCACCCATCAAATGATCCTGACCCCCGCTGGCAAACGTTTCGCCGCGATCGCCGAGACGGTGCTGCGCGATATCGAGCATGGGCGACGCGAAGTTCAGGAAATCGCGGGCACCTCCGCCTCGACGGTCAAGATTCTCGTCACGCATGCGCTCGCGCTGAACTTTTTCCCGCAATGGCTCACCAAGCTGCAGGCGATGACCGATACCGAAATTCCGATCCAGCTGACCGCGGACAATATGGGCGCGTCCGAACAGATCATGCTGAATGGAAAAGCGCATTTCTGTCTGTGCTATTTCTATCCCGGCGCGGCGTCGGTCCTCGACGGCGCTGGCTTCCAATCGATCTCGCTGGGTTCCGATGCCCTGGTGCCAGTCAGTGCGCCGCGCGAAAGCAACAAAGCCCCGTTACATGCGCTTAGCCAAGACGAGGACGGCCCGGTCCATCTGCTGGCCTATGGTGACGAATCGGGAATGGGCCGCATCGTTTCGGCCATGTTCGAAACCAGCGCGATGCCCACCAGCTTCACCCCCGTGTTTACCTCACACACGCTCGTCCTCGCGCGCATGGCGAAAGACGGCAAGGGGCTGGCATGGCTCCCGCTCAGCATCGTCGCAGACGATCTGGCGACCGGCTCGCTTGTGCGGGCGGGCGACGCGCATTGGGACATTCCCGTCGATGTCCGGCTGTATCGACCGCGCGCGCGGCAATCGCAGTCGGCGGAGGCCTTCTGGAAACTCGCCGCAGCCTAAGGGCGGAGGACATGCTTACCGGGCGGCATGAAACAATCAGCAACGGGCATTGGCCCGGACAATCAGGTCCTTGGTAATCGCCACCGACGTCGAAAGCATATAGTCGGCACTGCGAAATTTGGACTTTAGAATATGAAACAGATCGCTCCCATCGAAGCTGTGGTCTTCGATCTTCTCACCGCGCTCCTCGATTCCTGGTCGCTGTGGAATCGCGCGGCGGGATCCGACGTCGACGGGCTCCGCTGGCGCCGCGCCTATCTCGAACTCACCTACGGATGCGGAGCGTACCGCCCTTATGAGGATCTTGTCAGCGAAGCCGCCGCAAAGGTTGGCATCGCCGCATCGGCGGCCGCCGCCTTGACCCACGAATGGACGACGCTTCAGCCATGGCCCGAGGCAAAAGATGTGTTAGGCGACCTGCTATTGCGGGGCATCCGGTTGGGCGTCGTCACCAATTGCTCGACCCGGTTGGGGCAGCGCGCCGCAGATCAGGTCGGTGTTTCCTTTTCGGTGGTCGTCACCTCCGAAGACGCCGGCTTTTACAAGCCGCGGCCCGAGCCATATCGCGCGGCGCTGGACAAACTTGGCACCGATCCCGCACGCACGCTTTTCGTGGCGGGCTCGCCCGCCGATATTCCGGGTGCCGCTGGCGTCGGCATGCCGGTATTCTGGCACAACCGGGCCGGGCTGCCGTTCGTCGCAGACACGGCGCGGCCGCTTCTGATCGCGGATACGCTCGATCCGCTCCGGGAATTTCTGCAATGAACACGACAGACATGTTCGGCGGGCTCGATACACCCTGCCTCATATTGGATGCCGACAGGCTGGAGCGCAACGCCGAGCGGATGCGCCTTCGCTGTGACGCGCTCGGCGTCACGCTCCGCCCGCACCTCAAGACCGCCAAGTCGATCGACGTCGCGCGTATTGCGGCGGCGGGCGAACAAGGACCGATCACCGTGTCGACTCTCGCCGAAGCGGAATATTTCGCCGCTGCGGGCTGGCGCGACATTCTCTACTCGACCGCCATTGCACCGGCCAAGCTGGCCCGTGCCGACCGGATTCAGCGCGAACATGGCGCCCGCCTGCTGTTCGTCGTCGATAACGTCGAAGCGGTCACCGCAATCGGGAAAGAGGCCTCCTCGCTCGGCGCGCGCTTTGGCGTGCTGATCGAGATCGATTGCGGTGAACATCGCAGCGGCGTCGCACCGGCATCACCAGCGCTTGTCGCCATCGCCGACATCATCGGCGCCTCCGCGCCGCAAATCGAACTGACGGGTGTGATGGCCCATGCCGGCCACAGCTATGCATTCGACGACAAGGCGTCGGTGACGGCGCTCGCCGAGGTCGAACGTCTTGCCGCAGTCTCGTCGGCAGAATTGTTGCGCGAGCACGGTTACCGTTGCCCGATTGTCAGCGTCGGATCGACACCTACGGCGCTGTTCGCCGGGCACCTGTCGGGTGTCACCGAGGTGCGTGCAGGCATCTACCTGTTCTGGGACTTGGCGCAGCTGTCGCGCGGCGTCTGCGCCGAGGAGGATATTGCCGTCTCAGTGCTCGCGACGGTGATCGGCCACCAGCGCAACGGCCCCAGCCTCATTCTCGATGCCGGGGCGCTTGCACTATCCAAGGATGTCGGCGCCAATCGCTTCATGCCCGAAGCGGGCTTTGGGCTGGTATGCGATGCCGCGACACTGAAACCGTTCGGCGCGCTGGCCGTGACGATCGTGCATCAGGAGCATGGCAATGTGCCGGTCCCCGACGAAAGCTGGTTCGCGCGCCTGCCGATCGGCAGCGTCGTCCGCATCCTGCCGAACCATGCCTGCCTGACCTGCGCGGCTTATCCCTCCTACGATGTGCTGCGCGGCGGCATGCTGACCGAACGCTGGTCGCGTGTCGGCGGGTGGTGAGACAATCCGGAAACTAAAATGAAAACCCAAAAAATGACAGAAGTACGCTGCGCTGCAGCGCCCCCGCCGGGAGGACATTATGCGCAAGCTGTCCTGCACTGCGACACCCTATATGTTTCAGGTCAGTTGGGTGTGACGAGCGAGACCCCGGATGCCGAAAAAGTGTCTATCGCGGACCAAGTAACGTTCGCTCTTATCAACATAGCCGCGATCGGCGGGGTCGTGGGGGCGCAAATTGACGACATCATCCGCTGCACCGTTTACGTGACCGATATTGCGCATTGGGACGAAGCAAACCGAGCCTATGCGGCGTTCTTTGGTTCGCACCGTCCATCACGCTCCATCGTCCCCTGCCGCCCGCTTCACTTCGGCGCCCTGATCGAGATCGAGGCTGTCGTCGCGGTCGGCAACTGACGCCAGGTTGACCATATTCAGCATTGTAAACGCGGAACCGGTCGTTTGCGGAGTTTCTCTAAGCAGCCACAATTTTAAGTCGATTGAACCTGCAAGAGATGGACGGCCGAGAACTTAGGATGATGCGACAACGTCTGGCTTTGACCGCGAGCGGTCTGGCGGCTTTAGGGGCGAAACTGAAGAAGCGGAGATTCGCGGACGTCGAAGGGCCGCAGTTCTGATAATGCGGTGTTATTTGAACGTTCGGCCGACATCAGGCGACAAGGCGCTTGGCAGCAATGCCAATCGAATCCGGCTCCTCGGTGATCGAACATTCGCATGCGGACCGGAGGTCTGTGTCTTCGCCTCTGGTGACCGTCGCTAACGCGGGCTTGAGGCCTTGCTCAGAATGCTTTGAAGGTTTCCGCTCGACACTATACGGGCACCGGACTGGGTGCTTCCATCGCCTCGCGCTCGGCTTCCACGCCCAGCCAATCGCATAAAGGCAGATCGCTAGGATTTTGAATTACAATGAATTATCGCCATTCCTTTCATGCTGGAAACAGCGCCGATGTCGTAAAGCACAGCCTGCTGATCGCCCTCGTGCGGGCCTTGCAGCAAAAACAGGGCGCGCTGACCCTGATCGACACCCATGCTGGTTGCGGGCTGTATGACCTTGGCGGCGAGGAGGCCCAACGCACCGGCGAGGCCACACAGGGCGTGCTGCGGGCCTTTGCCGACCCGAACCCCTTGCTGGACGACTATCGCGCCGCCGTACAGGCGGTGAATGGCGGGGCCGAGCCTCGCTTCTATCCCGGATCGCCGCGATTTCTGGCGCAGCTTCTGCGTCCGCAGGATTTTCTGATCCTGAACGAGAAACATCCCGACGACGCCTATGCCCTGCGCGGCGCGATGCGCGACACATCCGCCGCCGTGCATCAGCGCGACGCCTACGAGTTTTGGCTGGCGATGCTTCCGCCCCGCACCGCACGCGGCGTGGTGGTGGTGGACCCGCCGTACGAGCAGACCGATGAACGCGCCCGTATCACCGCCACCCTCGCAGCCGCCCGCCGCAAATGGGCGCATGGCGTGACGGTCGTCTGGTATCCGCTCAAAGACCGCGCCGCGCATGTCCGGTGGACAGACCAGTTGCGCAGGCTCGGCATACCGAAAATGCTGCGGGTGGAGCATTGGTTGTACGATAGCCATCAGCCCGGCATCTATAACGGCGCGGGCCTTTACATCGTCAACCCGCCCTACGCCTTCACGCAGGCGCTGCCACCGCTGCTAGAAGCCCTGCGCGCAGCGTTGGCGCCGGAGGGCCATAGGGGAGAAATCATAACCGATTGGTTAGCCGATTAAAATAAACCCTCATCGTCCTCTTCTCGCAAAGGAGGAGCTGCCGGAACCCGGTTTTCGCGCTGGATGCCAGTGCTCTGGACGATTGCCTCAATCGCCGTTGGCATCAACTATGAAGACCGTCGGCTTGCCGCGAGAAGCCGGGTCCCATCCTGCGGACAATGCCGCTCGCACACCCCGCAAGGCTATCGCGTCGTTGATGTGCGAACGCCCTTTCGGCAATCCTTTCAACAGGCGCTTTGGCGTCGGAAATTCCAGCACGGCTTCGCGTGGCATATCTCTCTGGCGCAAGGCGACCGTCATGCCCCTCCAGCCATCGGAAGAGGACAGTTGGGGCTCGCTCAGGAGTTCCCAGTCATATTTGACACCATCGAGTTGGACGGTGCCGCCGCGGCCGTGCATGGTAAGCATAGGATGCCCTTAGCATGTTAAGAGCGGCGCTCCAGTCGGTTCATATCAAAGATCGGCTACCGGAACATTTAGCGGCCAAGACAGCCGCTCCGCGGCGACGATTGGCCAGTACGAGAACGTCGGCTTTGTCTCGCCAATTTCAAAAAACAGATCCAGATTGAGAGAAAGCCTCAATCCTCGCGTTTCGAACGCGTAAGCCGATCAAAGAACAGAAGCAGGTCGAATGCCTCGTCCAAGCGGACCAGGGATTCGGTCGTGTAGTTGACGCTCATCGTCTTTTCGCGCTTCAACCATCGAGAGGCGGCGTCGGAAGGGGTCCGAATGTCGAGCAAGAAATGCTCCAATCCGAGGCTTGCCAACGCAAGATCGATCGCGCCCGGACCGCCCGTGCCCTTCCCGCGCGTCGGCGCGCTGGCACCCATGATGACAAGATCGCGCCCAAGCGCGCGCCTCAGTTGGACGCCCATGGCCGCCGGCGCCTTGGCATAGATTGCCCAGATCCCGCCTCGGCTCCGCGCATTCATGACATGACCATTATGCGCGAAGACAAGAACGCGTCCATAGGGCCCTTCCTGGCCCAGCGCCCACAAGGCATTGGTCGCCATCGCGGCGTCGCGCGCCGCGTCGGCACGATAGTCACCGGGGCGCAATCGGCCTTCGGGGTCAGGTAAGCCGGAGACGTCGAACAGGTTTTGAAGCTGTTGTGCTGCGACGACATTCTGCCTTGCCTGGGCGAAATCCTTTGCGGACGTGGCACCGACGAGCCGAACGCGCTTGGAGTCGAAGGCTGCGAGCAAATTGCCGATCGCCCGACGCAGCTTTGCGCGCTCGCCCTTCGACATGCCGCGATAGGCAGCCGCCGAAAAGCGATCGAGGAACGGTGCAATCTCTGCCGCGACGTGGTCCGATCCGGCAAGCGCCGAGCGAGCCATGAAGGCGAGAGCCGTATCGAGCGTTATTCGCGCCCGCGCCCATTCGCCGTCGGCATCGCCGCCACTGACGTCGATGCCGTAGAGGCTTATCTTGCGCCGATGGTCAGGATCCAGATTATAGGGGCGGATCCATTTGAGCAGCTCGATATTCTCGGGATAACGTCCAAACCCCCACGTAAAGCCTGCCCGCGCCACCGCCTTTGCGTCGCTTGGTCCACCCGCTACAAAATCTTGCAGACGCTGCGATTCGTTAAGGCCGGTTTCCAGCGCGATTGCCGTGAAGCCTTGCTCCTCCACCAAATAGCGAAAAAGGCAATTCCGGAACTCGAGCGGCTCTTGCGCGCCACGTACCGGCTCACCGAGCGCGACGACGCGCGCGCGGCCGACGCACGCTCGAGGCTCGAGTGGCGGAGAAATAGCGTCGTCGCACCTAACGGCGGCAACAAGCGGTGACGCAGGTCTCGGGGATGCGATTGACGGAATTCTCGGCGCGTCCTAGGGCGCGCCATACATCAAGAGTCGGGCCGACGCCCGGCACCAACCTGCTCCCGAGCAAGGTGGTACCTCGTCAAAGACGAGGGATGTGGCCGGACCGGCAAAAAACGGGACCCCAAGCCGCACGTGCGTCGACCTGCCTCCATTTCGACGGAAGGATATCGACGTGACGATTCAACCCCAGCAATTTGCCAGCGACAATTATGCGGGAATCTGCCCCGAAGCTTGGGAGGCCATGGCGGCCGCCAATTCCGCGTCGGCGCCCGCTTACGGCGACGATGAATGGACTGAGCGCGCCGCGGATGCGTTTCGGACGCTGTTCGATACGCACTGCGAAGTCTTCTTCGCGTTCAACGGAACGGCGGCCAACTCGCTCGCGCTCGCGGCGCTCTGCCAATCCTATCACAGCGTTATCTGCTCATCGTCGTCGCATGTGGAAACCGACGAATGCGGCGCCCCCGAATTCTTCTCAAACGGCTCGAAGCTGCTGGTCGCGCAATCGGCCGATGGCAAGCTGACCCCGGAGGCGATCCGTGCCCTTGCGACGAGCCGCTCGGATATTCACTTCCCGAAACCCCGCGTCGTGACGATCACCCAGCCGACCGAAACGGGCCTGGTTTATGCAATCGATGAGATCCGCGCGATTGCAGCGACCTGCCGCGAACTCGGACTTAAACTCCATATGGACGGTGCCCGCTTCGCGCACGCCTGCGCAACACTCGGCTGCGAGCCTGCCGATGTTACTTGGCGCGCGGGCGTCGATGTCCTGTGCTTCGGCGGCACCAAGAATGGCATGGCCGCGGGAGAAGCGATCGTTTTCTTCGACACCTCCCTCGCGACAGATTTCGATTATCGCTGCAAGCAAGCTGGCCAGCTCGCCTCGAAAATGCGATTCCTTGCAGCGCCCTGGATCGGCTTGTTCGAGAGCGGCGCCTGGCTGCGCAATGCCGAGCACGCAAACCGATGCGCGACGCGTCTCGCCGCTGCGATCGACGGTTTGCCAAAAGTCAGCCTCGCCTTCCCGGTCCAGTCCAATGCGGTGTTTATCCAAGCCCCTGAAAGCATGCTCGATAAACTGCGAGCGAAGGGTTGGCGCTTCTACACCTTCATCGGCGGGAGCGCCCGATTCATGTTCGCATGGGACGCCCGGGCCGAAGTCGTGGCCCTTCTCGCACAGCATTTGGCCGAGCTGGCAGCCTTGGAAGCCGAGCCGGAGAATGCCATCTGACAAACGTCATGCGACTCGTTCTGGCCAAAAGTGGACCTCACTTGTGACAGACGAAGTTGCCTGATTAGTAGTTGGGCGCCATCACCTGTCGACGCAGACTGCAAGCTGGAGCCTTGGTTGTGCTCAAATCTCGCGCGCTTTTGCTGCGGCGCGTACGTCTTGCGAGCAGGCCAGCGAGATGACGAGAATATCATCTCCATCGACGACCACGGCAACATCGCTCATGCCGACGATCGAAACTCGCCGTCCTCCCGCTCGTATGAGATTATTGCTGCTGCCATGCAGAAATACATCGCCCATCGCCGCGTTGCCCATCGCATCTTTTGCCGCGAGCAGTTGCACGGCGTGCCAGCTGCCAAGGTCGGACCAGCCCATTGAAACCGGGACCACTGCGACGCGGTCGTCGCATTCCAGCACCGCGTAATCGATCGAGTCACTTGGCGCATGCCCGAATTCCTGCGGATCGGGGTGGAGTGCGTCGCCGTCGACCGTGCCCGTCGCAAGAGCGTCGCGCGCAGCGACAAAAATTGTCGGGCAGCGGGCCAGCATCGCATCACGCATCCGTCCGGCTCGAAACAGAAAAATACCCGCGTTCCAACTGAATCCTCCCGCGGCGAGCATCCGCTTCGCCTCTTCGAGCGGCGGCTTTTCAACGAACCTTTCGACCGCAAAGCCCTTGTCGCCGAGCGCCGTGCCGCTCGCGATATAGCCGAAGCCCGTGTCGGGCCGGTCGGGCGCGATGCCGAAAGTCACGATCCAGTCGTGCTGCGCCAATTCGACCCCGCGTTCGATCGCCGCGTGAAAGGCCGGAAGGTCGGTGATCACCTGATCGCTGGGCATCACCAGCAGCAACGCATCGGGATCGGCTTGCGCCACAGCCAGCGCGATCGCCCCCGCGGTGCCGCGCGGCAGCGGCTCGACGATCAACAGCGCCGATTGATCCCCCATCTGTTCCCGAACTGCGGGAACATGGGCCGTGCCGCACAGGATCATCGGTGGCGCAAAGCGTGCGCCGGCGGGTGTGCGTTTGACCGTTTGCTGAAACAGGCTTTCGGAACCGGCGAGCGGCAGAAATTGTTTGGCGCGATGTCCGCGGGATTCCGGCCAAAGCCGTGTCCCCGCACCGCCGCAGAGAATAACGGGTTGAATCATCAGGCAGGCTCCGATCCAATCAAAGTTGGCAGACAGCGCACCTCTCCCTGCCCACGAACATGCGGTAAAAGCGATCGAGCGGCAACCGATTTTGCTGCAGGTGCGAAGAGAAACTTGATCGCCCTGATTTTCCTGCCAATATCCTGTCTATCCGGGGCGTCGCGAGCGCCCGGGAGGCTCGATTGTCACGAGCAATCTGGCCGGGAGGATGTCACGACGCTGTCGCTTGGCGATGCTGTCGAAGGGCCGCGGGCGATGTAACCCGCGCGCGATTTTCCTCCTTAGGAGTTTCCTCCAATGAAGCAGCTTGTCGCGTTCGACCTCGATGGCACCCTCGCTGAAAGTAAACAGCCGCTGTCCGACTGGATGGCGGAGGCCGTCGCCGATCTGCTGACGGTCGCGCATGTCGCCGTCATTTCCGGCGGCGACTGGCCGCAGTTCGAAAAACAAGTCGCCAGCCAATTGCCGCCGCGCGCCGACCTGACGCGGCTGTGGCTGATGCCGACAACGGGAACTAAGCTCTATACCTACCGGAACGACACTTGGTCGCCGGCTTACGCCGAACTGTTCGACGACGCGCAAAAGGAAGCGATTTTTGCGGCCTTCGACAGCGCGCTCGAAGCCACCGGTTTCGTTCCCGACGAGACCTGGGGCGAGCGGATCGAGGATCGCGGTAGCCAGATCACCTTTTCGGCGCTTGGCCAACAGGCGCCGATCCACGCCAAGGAGGTCTGGGATCCCGACTTTGCCAAGCGCAAGATCATCCAGGCCGACCTGCGCACCCGCCTGCCCGGCCTGTCGATCAACATGGGCGGCGCGACCTCGATCGACATCACGCGCGAGGGTGTCGACAAGGGCTATGGTCTCAAAAAACTACGCGATGCGAGCGAGATCCCGCTCGACGCGATGATGTTCATCGGTGACGCAATCTTTCCCGGCGGAAATGATTATCCGGCGAAGGAGCTTGGTTTGGACACGGTCCGCGTCCGCGACCCGAAGGAGACACTCGCGGTGATTGAGGCGATTGTCGCCTGCCAAAAGGCCTGACACATTCGCGTCAGATTGTGGTCCAAATCCAATAAACTGCGACCCAGAGAAGGATCGAGACCGTCAGCCCGATAAGCCACCCCGACCAGCGTATAGGGTTCGCGCCAGCCGTCCGCTGAGCCGCATCGATCGTTGAACTACGCATGTTTTGCCCCCGATTGCGGTCCCCGGGGCCAATTGCCGATTCGGCAGTTAAATTGTCGTGAACTTCGCGGGCGAGCGGAGCGCCGTCTGTCCCTTCCCGGGACTCCGGATTGTCGCGCGAACCATCCATGACCGACTTCCTCTCGCGCAAACTACAGCATCTTCTTCCGAGATACCCGCGCGAGCGTTTTAGATCGCGATTTTGCCCCCGTCCATAATTTCCCAAGCGAGGGGGCTGGAAGTCGCCCTCCCCTCCTCGATCGCGATGACATAGTCCGCCGCTTCGAGGAGCGCGGGTCGATGCGTGACGATGACGATCGTCATGTCGGCGCGAAGCGAACGGATTGCGTCGACAACGCGCGATTCGCTCGCCGCGTCGAGCGCGCTCGTCGCCTCGTCGAGGATCAAAAGCCGCGGCCGCCGCAACACCGCACGCGCGATCGCTATGCGCTGGCGCTCACCTCCCGACAGCGCTTGTCCGCGGTCGCCCACCGGTGTCTCTAGCCCAGCAGGCTTGGCCCGGACCAGTTCGGCCGCATCTGCAAGTTCAAGCGCGCGCCACAATTGCGCGTCATCGATCGTCTCGTCGGCCAACCGCAGATTGGCCGCGATGCTGGCGTTGAACAGGAAGGTTTCCTGCGGGACAAGCGCGACATGCTGCTGCCATTGCGACATCAACGCGTCATCGAGTACAAGCCCATCAACCATCATCTTGCCGCTGGCCGGCGCCAGAAGTCCTGAAATTATGTCGAGCAAAGTCGATTTTCCGCTACCGCTCGGACCGCTGATCGTGGTGATCGCGTGCGCCGGGATAAATGCGGAAACCCGATCGAGCGTCGGCGCATCTTCGGCCCCATAGCGAAATTCGATCTGCGACAGCTCGATGCCGCGATCGAGCGCGATGGCGCGTCCGCCCGCCGCCTGCAAAGGCTGCTCGGCATTTGCACTGCAGGTCTGCAAAAGCTCGACGACGGCGCTCACCGGTCCCAGGCTCGCAGCGAGTTCCTGGCTGACCGAATGCAGCGACATGATCCGCGGTGCGAGCCGCATGAACAGGAACAGCATCGCGAGCAATATAGGGAGTTCGAGCGTCTGGAACGTCAGCGCGACGAAGATGAAGCTCGCGACTGCCACCGCCGTCAGCGTCTGATAGATTGTCGCACTGCGCGCGCGCGCCGAAGAAAACTCGATATTGTGGCCGTAGATCCGCGCTAACACCTCGTCCATCGCGGACAAATGTTGTTGCTGCAAACCGAACAGCTTTGCGGTGCGTAGGCCGCCAAGAAAGCCATCGATGAGCCGGAATTCGTCGCGACGCTGGCGGCTGACCGTCTGTCCATGTTCAAATGAACGCCGCCGTGCGCGATAGGTGAAAGCGAATACGCCGACGCCGATGATGATCGCGGCGAGCGTCATCCGCCACGATATGGCAAGCGATGCGAGTGCGAAGATCACGGTCATCAAGGCCGATTGCACCAGCTGAAGCAATTGATGCGTTGCCATCAAAAGCCGGTCGATGTTCGACGTCAGTACCTGCGTCAAATCGGCAGTTCGGTAGCGACCGAGAACCTGCCAACGCGTCAGCGTGACCGCCTTGAACAATTGATGCTGAAAATCGGCAACGAAGCCGAACATCACGCGTGCATTATAGCGCTCCTTCGTTTCGAGCAGCAGCGAACGGAGGATTGTGGCGGCGACGAAGGCGCCGATGATCATCGGCAAGGTGATCGCCAGCACCTGATCGCTCGTGACAAAGGGAAGCCGGTTCAGGTCGACCAAAATCTCGTTCCGGCTCGGGTCGAGCAGCCGGAGCAACGGGATCAGCAGCAGGATCGAGACAATTTCACTGAGGCTCCCGAGCGTCTGAAGGATCGCTGCCTTGGCAAAGGCGCCGCGTGTGCCGGTCCAGACCAGCCGGATGAAATCGGCTATGCCGTCACGCGAACGCATGGTCACGCCTGTCGGCATGGCTCAGGAACGGCGCGAGTTCGGAGAGCGTGTCGAGGCCGTTGCGCACTGTGAGCCTGCCAACGCGCGCGCGCGCGGCGAGCCCCGCCGCCTTTGCGAAGAGCGCCGCCGCCTGGCCATTGGCGATCGCGGCGGGTCCGAGCCGGGGGAAGTAGGAAAAGCGGATCAGCGCTTGCAACGCGTCGGCGGCGGCAAAAGCGCTAAAACCATTCGCCGCGCCCCGATCGAGGACATGGATCGTTCCCAGCGGCAGCGGCGAGAGCGCATTCGGGCGATCGAGCCGAAAGCGGATTTTTCCATTGGTGAAGACGCCGTCGGAGGGTTCGATGATATGACCGACGTCAGATCCGAAGCGCGCCTCCATATGCGAATCGAGCTTCATCGCCTGATAGCCTGCGGCCACAACGGGGGCGTCCCCCGACAAACATATGGCAACGACATCGTCGGCGATGAGTGGATGGCCCGCGGCAACGAGGCTGGCGGCGGTGGTCGACTTTCCGGCGCCCTTGTCGCCAAGAAAGATTTCCGCCTTTCCTCCCAATTCTATGGCGCTGCCATGCAGGACCAGATGGCCGAGCCGGTGCAACAGGATCGCGATCGCCGGCCCGAGCAACGGCAAGGCGAGCAGGCGCGTATCAAAGGCGGGATCGAGGTCGACCGCGATCTCGCCGCCACCAGGACGGACAAGGAACGCGCCGACGTCGCGGAAGCGCAGAAGGTCGCCTTCGACCAACGGCGCAAAATGGCGGAACCCTTGGAACGGAGCCCCAAGTCGCGAGAGATCTGCCGCGACGATATGCAAATCGGGCTCGGAGCCCGGACAGGGATCGGCTTCTTCCAATCGGAAATCAGACCGCACAATCCGGTCGTAAAGCCGATAGAAAAACGGCGCCGCCGTCATGCGGCTTCCTCGATAAAGGGGATGTCTTCGGGTGGGTCTTCCACCGCCAGCCAACGCGACAACATCACCGCGCGCCACAGGCGCATCAGCGCTAGCGCGTCGAGTTCGCCGGTGGTCCGCAAGTCCGACCAGTCAGCGCGCAGCTCGGCGAGATTGCAATAAGGCAGGATCAAATCGGGTCGCTTCAATATCGCCTCGTCGATGACATCGCGGTCGAAGCGCAAAAGCGATTGGCGCAGATGGGTCGCAAAATCATGCTTGTCGGTGCGCAGCCGCACCTTTTCGGGCAACACACCCTGCATCGCATTGCGAAGCACCGAGCGCGGCAGGCCATCCTGCCATTTCTCCTGCGCCTCGACGGTGACGCAGAAACGGATCACGTCGAGGTCGAGAAACGGCATCCGCAATTCGACGCCGGCACAGGCCGCCTCGATATCGATGACTTCGAGCGCGTGCGCGAAGATCGGAGAGCCCAGCTTCTTGAAATGCGCGGCCTGCTCGATCGGCCGTTCGCGTCCGTCAGGCGACGTCGTGAGCGGATCGCGCTCCACCGTCGCTCCGCGGACGAGAAAGCTTGCCGGAAAATCGAGCACTTTGCCGACGCTGCGGCGAATACCGCGGCGCCACACGAGCCGCCGGAAATGCGGCCATGGCGCTCCGGTAACATGACGCACAGCCTGCAATTCCCGCCATAGCTTTCGCCATTGTCCCGACGCGGCAAGTTCGCCGAACAATCCGCCGCCGTGTGAAATCACCTCATCGCCGCCGTGCCCGTGCAAGATGACGCGCCCGGGGAAATCGGCTGCAATCTGCTTCAGGAAATAGCGAAAAATCCCGCCATTCGGTCCGGCCGGCGGCTGATCCTGTTCATCGAGGATCGCGTCTGCATGCGCGAGGCCCGAGACGCCGCTGCAATCGACGGTCGCATGACCGACCGCATATTGGTCGACGACAGCCGCGATGAAATCGCGTTCGTCCTCGACATCGGGGTCGGAGAATATCAGCGAGAAAGCTTGGACCGGCGGGTCGGCATCGCTGCGGCTCGACGCCAGCGCGCTGACGATCGACGAAGAATCGAGCCCCCCGCTCAAAAGCGAGCCGACCGGCGAGTTGCCGCGCAGTCGGCGGCGGATCGCTTCAAGGAATAATTTGCGAAATTCGCCGCCGACATCCTCTCTTGCAACTGGGGCTTCGGCGTCGAGACGCCAATAACAGTGCGTCGAAAACCCGCCGCGTGTCGCGATGGCATAATGGCCCGGCAACAGCCGATAAATATCGTCGTAAAAGGTCCGGTCGCGATCGACGTCGGGAAACTCGCCCTCAACAAATGCCACCATCGCGGCCTCGCGGCGATCTGCGGGCAGATCGTGACGCATTTTCAGCAGCCCCTTGATCTCCGAAGCGAACAAAAACTCGTCGCCGATGATGCGATAATAAAGCGGCTTCACCCCGATATGGTCACGTGCCAGATAAAGCTGCTGCTTGACCGGATCCCAGATCGCAATGGCAAAATCGCCGAGAAGATGCCGCGCCAATTCGTCGCCAAGCGATCGGTATGCAGCGAGCAAAAGCCTGGTGTCGGACAGATTGTCGAGATGCGGCGCGTGCAGCCCCGCACCTTCCCTCAGACTCGCCCGCAACTGGTCGCCATTGTCGAGTCGGCCGTCGAACGCGACGACATAACCGTCGTCGTCGAGCGCAAATCCGTTACACCCGGTGTCGAGAAGGCCGTGACCGATCAGCACATGCTCGTCATGATAGCAGGACATGCCATCGCGGCAGCGGTGCGCCATCGCATCGAGCCCGCGTTCCAGCATTGCGACACCGACTGCTCGATCACCTTTTGCAGGGACGATTCCGCAGATGCCGCTCATGCCTATCCGATCTTCATCAAAGGTTGAAAGCTTGAGAGATTTTCGGTGTCGCCGCCCAGAACGACCTTGCCGTCGCTGATCAGCCAGGCGTGCGCGCCGAAAGTATCGCCATTCCGGCGGACACCGACCTTGATCTGTGACGCACAGCCCCTGATCCCCAGAAGCATCTTTGCGGCCAGCGCCTGCACAAGGCATGTCGGCTTGGGCACCAGAGCCGATGCCGTCTGGATGGACAAAGCAACACGCCGCGCCAGAGCATCACTCGGGAACGGCAGGTTCGGCTGGAACGATACGCGACGGATCATTCGGTTATAGCCAATCAGCGAGAGGGAGAGCCTCACAAACCACAGCAAAATCAACGACGACAATAATAGCCACTTGTCCCGCCAGATTACCGCGAAGC
>JAURVS010000166.1 GCA_030655355.1 Sphingopyxis sp. | reverse complement strand
GCGCTCATAGGCGTAAGGCGCGGTGCCCGTCGTCTTGAGCGGGCCATCGATGCGGTTGGTGGGTTTGCCGACGATCTTCAACTGATCGATCGGATTGGTCGTGGCGGGCGTGTCGAATTTCATCGTTCAGCCTTTCGCTTGCGCCAACACACTGGCGAGCGTCCGCTCGACCAATGGCAGCTTATAGGCATTTTCATGGCTAGTTTTCGCACCGGCAAGCAGCTTGGCGGCCACCGCCTTGGCGCCGTTTGGCAGTTCGGCCTCGGCTGCCTCGACGCGCCAAGGCTTGAAGCCGACGCCGCCGAGCGCGACACGCCCCGTGCCGCCCGGCTGGACGATCACGCCGACCGAAATCAGGGCAAAGGCGTACGACGCGCGATCGCGGACCTTGTGATAGATATGCGTGCCGCCAACCGGCTTGGGCAGCGTTACCGCAGTGATGAGTTCACCGGGCGCCAGTACCGTTTCAAGATGCGGGGTCTTGCCCGGAGCGCGATAGAAATCGGCGAGAGGGACGGCACGGGCCTTGCCTGCGGCATCGACCGTTTCGACCGCCGCGTCGAGCGCGCGCATCGCGACCGCCATGTCGCTCGGATGCGTTGCGATGCAGGCGTCGCTCGCGCCCACGACGGCGTGCAGACGGCTGAACCCGCCGATCGCGGCGCAGCCGCTGCCGGGCTTGCGCTTGTTGCACGCCTGATTGGTGTCGTAGAAATAGGGGCAGCGCGTGCGCTGGAGCAGATTGCCTGCGGTCGTCGCCTTGTTGCGAAGCTGGCCGGATGCTCCGGCGACGAGCGCGCGCGACAGCAGGCCGTAGTCGCGGCGCACGCGGGCATCACTCGCAAGATCAGTGTTGCGGACCATCGCGCCGATCCGCAGGCGGCCGTCGCTCGTCGGTTCGATCTTGTCGAGCGCGAGGCGGCTCACGTCGATCAGATGCGTCGGCGTTTCGATTTCGAGCTTCATCAGGTCGAGAAGGTTGGTCCCGCCAGCGATGAAACGGGCACCGGGCGCGCGGGCGAAGGCCGCGGTAGCGGCGGCGGGCGTGTCGACGCGCTCGTAGGTGAAGCTCTTCATGCCTTCGCTCCCGCCACATCGACCATCGCGTCGATGATGTTGGAATAGGCGCCGCAGCGGCAGATATTGCCGCTCATCCGTTCGCGAAGCTCGGTGGGCGTGACTTTCGGCGCTGCAGTGAGGTCGGCCGAGACATGGCTTGGGATGCCGGCCTTGATCTCTTCCAGAACAGCGACCGCCGAGCAGATTTGTCCGGGCGTGCAATATCCGCACTGATAACCGTCATGTTCGACAAATGCGGTCTGCATCGCGTGCATCTTGTCCGGCGTGCCCAGCCCTTCGATCGTCGTGATGCTGTCGCCGTCGTGCATGACCGCGAGCGTCAGGCAGCTGTTGATCCTCCGCCCATCGACGATCACCGTGCAGGCGCCGCACTGACCGTGATCGCATCCCTTTTTGGTTCCAGTCAGGTGCAAATGCTCGCGGAGCGCATCGAGAAGCGAGGTGCGCGTGTCGAGCGTGAGTTCGCGGGCGGTGCCATTGACCTCGAACGCAACCTTGGCGGTAGGGGGAGGGGCTGCGGGCGTACGGCTGTCCGCGGCCTTGACGGGGACGATCGTTACGGCCGCCACCGATGCTGCACCGCCGACGATGACACCGCGTCGCGACAGCTCGAAATCAGCTGGAGTTTGCATCATATATCTCCGATTCTCATACTGTTGCAGGCGCGCGCCGGCACCTTCGGGAAGAACAGGCAGTCGATGCCGTGCGGTCTTATTTGCCCGCTTCGGCGAGAAATTTTCGGAATTAGTATCCCTTGCTATCATATCGCCGGGGCGCGGAATAGGTTGCCTCCGCGTTTCTTTCGCAGCGCTTTTTGCGCACACACAGGCATGCGGCCGACATGCAATCGACTAGCTTCTTGTCGATTTTCACCACTTCTTTCGCGGTTCACCTTGATCGGAAGGATAAATGTGCAAATATGTGCTAGAAGAGAAAAACGATTGAAAGGATGCAGATGACGGCTACTCGCCATCCCAGCGCGTCCGGTAATGATCGACGGACCGCCGTCGACAGTAATCCGGGCATATTTCTGAGAGAACTCCGGACGGAGAAGGGATGGACGCTCGCCGAAGTCAGCGAGCGCACGGCTATTCCTGTTTCAACCTTGTCAAAGATTGAAACAGGAAAAATGTCGCTCAGCTATGAGAAGTTGCTGCGGCTCAGTCGCGGACTGGAAATCGATATCACCAATCTGTTCGCAGCGGCGGCATCGTCGCCGGTGGCGACGCATACGGCCAGCGGCCGACGGAGCATCACGCCGTTGGGCGAAGGTCCTTCGATCCAGACGGCCACCTATAACTACACATATCCGTCGGCTGATCTGCTCAACAAATTGCTCAATCCGATGATCATCGAGATCAAGGTGCGCTCGATCGAGGACTTTGGCGACCTGATGCGTCATGCCGGCGAAGAATATGTGCTCGTTCTCGAAGGCGAGTGCGAATTTCACAGTGACATTTACGCGCCCTCGCTCCTCAAAACTGGCGATTCGGTCTATTTCGATGCGTCGATGGGCCATGGCTATGTCGCCGTCGGTGACGGTCCATGCCGCATCCTCTCGGTCTGTTCGGCGGCAGACGCCGATCTGAAATCGGCGTTGCACCCAATCGAGGGTTAAAAGCGCCGATTTATTGAGGCCGACGCGCGGCGGCGTTTCGCAGCCCATAATATCTGAACATTGCATCACCGTTCGGGCCGGCAGCGCGGCGTGTTGCGCGGCGTGTTGCGTTGCGCCCGCCGTTGACAAATTTCCAAACAGGATGTCTATGTCTGAAATTGAAAATATTTCAGAATAAGAAATATCTGATCTTGGAGAGGGTGGCGAATGCGGTTCGTGAATATCTGCGGTTGGCTCAGCGCCGCCTTTGTTGCGGCTTCCATGGCTGTTTCGACCACTTCGGCTGCGCTTCCCGCCGCCGCCCCCATATCTGCGATCGCCGACCGCACTGCATCGCAACCCGCTCCCCCCCTGGTCAAAAGCGACGTCGACGCCTGGCTCGACGGCTATTTGCCCTATGCGCTGAAACGCGGCGATGCGGCGGGCGCGGTGGTCGTCGTCGTCAAGGATGGTCAGGTGCTGACGCAGCGCGGGTTCGGCTATGCCGATGTCGCCTCGCGGCGACCCGTCGACCCGGAAACGACGCTTTTCCGCCAGGCATCGGTATCGAAGCTGATCACCTGGACGGCCGTGATGCAGCAGGTCGAAGCGGGGAAGATCGATCTCGATCGCGACGTGAACGCCTATCTCGACTTCAAAATACCCGCCTTCAACGGCAAGCCGGTGACAATGCGCAACCTGATGACGCACACTGGCGGCTTCGAAGAAGTGCAGCGCGGGCTCAACAGCTATGACCCCAAGCCCTACCCGCCGCTCGGTGACATCATCAAACGCCATGTCCCAAAGCGCATTTTCGCGCCGGGCACGACGCCGGCCTATTCCAACTATGGTACGTCGCTTGCGGCCTACATCGTCGAGCGCGTGTCGGGCATGCCGTATGACGATTATGTCGAGCGGCACATATTCGCGCCTGCCGGCATGACGCGATCGAGCTTTCGTCAGCCGCTTCCTGCTTCGCTGCGGTCGCTGGTGGCGAGCGGATATATGCTGGGGTCGGGCAAGCCCAGTCCGTTCGAAATGAACAGCCTTGCCCCCTCGGGCGGCCTGACCGCGTCGGGCGCCGATATGGGGCGGTTCATGATCGCGCATCTCAGCGATGGCGGCGCGCTGATGAAGCCCGCCACCGCGGCGCAGATGCACAACACGATCCTGCGGCTGATCCCGCCGCTCAACGGGATGGCGCTCGGTTTCTACGAGCAGAATATCAACGGGCGCAAAGCGCTCTCGCATGCGGGGGACAGTCTCAATTTCCATAGCCAGCTCTGGCTATTCCCCGAAGAAAAGGTCGGCATCTATATGTCGATGAATGCCGCGGGCACGCAGAATGTGTCGGGACCGATCCGCAGCTATTTGTTCGAGGCCTTCGCCGATCGCTATTTCCCGGGCGAGCAGCGCGACGGCCGCGTCGATGCCGCAACGGCGCGCGAGCATGCGCGAATGATGGTCGGCACCTACAACAAGACGCGCAGACTGGAATCGAGCTTCCTCAAGGCGATGGAACTGGTCGGGCAGGTCAAGGTCTCGCTCGACCGCGACGGTGGACTGCTTACAAAGCTGTCGTCGACGATTGGCGGACAACCCCGCAAATGGGTCGAAATCGAACCCTTCGTCTGGCGCGAGCAGGGCGGCAGGATGCGTCTTGCGGCGAAAGTGGAGAATGGCCGCGTCGTTCGTTTCAGCCTCGATTCGGCGTCGCCCTATCTCGCATTCGAGCCGGCGCCTTGGCATCATTCAAGTGCATGGCTCACGCCGGCGCTGATGGTGAGCCTCGGTGCGCTTCTGCTCACCGCCATCGCCTGGCCCGCGTCCGCGCTGGCGCGTCGCCGCTATGGCGTGAAAGCCGATCTCGCCCCTGCGGCATGGAAAAGTTACCGGCTGACACGCGGCTTCGCGGCGCTTTGCGTGGCGGTGATGGTGGGCTGGTTCCTGTTCGCAACCAAATTGTTGGCAGACTTCTCGTCGTTAAGCGGCGAACTCGACGGCGTGCTGATCACGCTTCAAATCCTCACCCCGATCGCCTTCCTCGGCCTCTTGGGCAGCGCGCTCTGGAACATCCGACATGTCTGGACGAGCAAGCGCGGCCGGTTCGCGAAATTCTGGAGCATCGTGCTGCTGATGAGCGCCATCGTTCTTCTGTGGATCGGCATCGGTTTCCACCTGATCGGCTTCGGAACGCAGTTTTGATTGGCCGGCACAGGCGTCGCATTCGATTGCCGTGCCAGCCAGATCAAAGAAAATTCTCCATTCTTGTTGCAATTATCAAAAATTGAAAATAGTGTCCTGAATAGGTCAACAGCGAAGGGGCCGTGGTCAGTTGCCTGAATTGGGCGCCGACGGAGCTTCCTTTAGAAATTGGTGAGAGCCGTGAACATTCAAACTTCAGTCGATACCGCCGCTGCACTGAGCCTGCCCCAGCCCTATCTGCTGTTTCTGGGCGATGCGACCGAGAGCGGTTTCGCCAAGACCGCTTATGGTCTGCGCGATTGGGCGCCCGAGAAATGCGTCGGCGAATATGCGCTGCCGACAGCGACCGTCAGCACCGGATTGCCCGTCCTGACTCCCGCCGAGGCGGCCGCAAAGGGCGCGCGATCGGTACTGATCGGCATCGCGAACCGCGGCGGCGTCATTGCACCCGACTGGATCCCGTCATTGGTCGAGGCGCTCGAAGCCGGGCTCGATATCGTCAGCGGGATGCACGCGCGGCTCGCAGAAATTCCCGAGCTGGCAACCGCGGCGGAGCGGCTGGGTCGTCAGTTGATCGACGTGCGCCATCCGCCCCTCGGCCTGCCCGTCGGCACCGGCCGCAAGCGTTCGGGCAAGCGGCTTCTGACCGTGGGCACCGATTGCGCCTTGGGCAAGAAATATACCGCGCTGGCGTTGGCCTCAGCCTTTGCCGAGCGCGGCGTCGACGTCGATTTCCGTGCAAGCGGTCAGACGGGTATCATGATCGCCGGCGGCGGCATTCCGATGGATGCCGTCGTCTCCGACTTCGAGGCGGGCGCGGCCGAAACGCTCAGCCCCGACGCCGATCCCGATCATTGGGACATTGTCGAGGGGCAGGGGTCACTGCTCCATCCGGCTTATGCTGCGGTGTCGCTCGGCCTGCTCCACGGCAGCCAGCCCGACGTTCTCGTCGTTTGCCATCAGCCGGGCCGCGAGGAAATGCTCGGAATGACCGGCTATGCGGTCCCGGGGATCGAGGAAACGATCGAACTGAACCTTAAGCTTGGCTCGCGCACCAATCCTGCGATCCGCTGCGCGGGAATCTCGTTCAACACTTCGCATCTGGAAGAAGAAGAAGCGCATGCGCTGATGGCGTCGGAAAGCGAGCGGCTGGGTTTACCCGTCGCCGACCCGATCCGCGGCGGCGAAGCCTTCGCCCGTCTGGTCGATAACTGCCTCGCATGAGCGGAGCAGTCGCCCCGGGATCGGCGACGGAATCCTCGTGGTTCCAACGCTTCCTGTTGCCGGGTTTCGCTTTCAAGGCCGTTGTGATCGGTGGCGGCTATGCCACCGGACGCGAGCTCGCGGAATTTTTCCTGCCGAGCGGGCCGTGGGGCGGATTGGCGGCGATGCTGCTGGCGATGCTGCTCTGGAGTATCATCTGCGCGGTGACTTTTGCGCTGGCACGCGCAATGGGCACCTTCGATTATCGCAGCTTCTTCGAAAAATTGCTCGGCCGCGGCTGGATCCTGTTCGAGATCGCTTATGTCCTGTTCGTCACGCTGATCCTCGCGGTCTTCGGCGCGGCGGCGGGCGAAATCGGTAGCGCGGTATTCGGCTGGCCGTCGATCGCGGGGACGCTGTGCCTTGCCGCGCTGATCGCGCTGTTCGTGACCTTCGGAAACAGCTCGGTCGAGGGGCTGTTCAAATATGTCTCCTTCCTCCTTTACGGCGTTTACGCGCTCTTCATGGTGCTGGCGCTGAGCAGCTTTGGCGACCTGATCGCGGCGCGCTTTGCCATTCCGGCCCCGACCGACGGCTGGGCCTTGGGCGGGCTGACCTATGCCAGCTATAATGTCGTCGGCGCGGTCGTGATCCTGCCGGTCGTCCGCCACATGGCGAGCCAGCGCGATGCCGTGATATCGGGACTGATCGCCGGACCGTTGGCGATGGCGCCGGCAATCCTGTTCTTCATTGCGATGATCGCTTTTTATCCGGGCATCATCAACGAAACTTTGCCGTCCGATTTCATGCTCCAGCGGCTTGAAATGCCGCTGTTCCACCTGCTGTTTCAGCTGATGATCTTTGCGGCGCTGCTCGAAAGCGGGGCTGGGTCGGTGCACGCGATCAACGAGCGTATCGACACCGCGCTCAAAGCGCGGCGCGGACGTGCGCTCTCCAATCGCGCGCGCGCCGCGATCGCTGGCGGGCTTCTGATCGGATGCATGTTCATCGCCGACCGCTTCGGTCTCGTGGCGCTGATCGCCAGCGGATACCGCGCGCTCGCCTATGTTTTCCTCGCGACCTACGTCGTGCCCGTGCTGACCATCGGATTGTATCTTTTGGTCCGCGGCCGCTTCGCCAGTGAGGAAGAAAAGATTCAGCACGACGTTCAGGGAAACGCGAAATGACAAAGTTAAAAGGTTGGGCGCGCTTCCGGCGCTGGACGAAGCGGATACTGCTGGGCCTGCTGGCGCTGCTGATCCTGCTGGTCGTCGTCGGATCGATCTATGAGGCGCTGGGGCGCAAAAATGCGCGCGAGACATATCCTCCTCCCGGAAAGCTCGTCGATGTCGGCGGCCGTAAAATGCATATCGATTGCCGCGGCACCGGATCGCCGACGGTCATTCTTGAATCGGGTCTCGGCACCGGCGGCACGCTCGACTGGACTTTGGTTCACGACGAGATCGCAACGTTTACACGCACCTGCGCTTATGACCGCGCCGGTATCATGTGGAGCGATCCCAAGTACACGCCCCAAGATGCGGCTGCGGTTACCGAGGATCTGCATGCGCTTTTGAAGGGCGCAGGCATTACCGATCAACTGGTGCTCGTCGGCCATTCGATCGGCGGCCCGTACACCCGAACCTATACCGGCAAATATGGCGATCAGGTCGCCGGGTTGGTGATGGTCGATCCGTCGCAGCCCGACCAGGTGACGCGTATCGGCAAGGCGACTGGCCTTGATGTTCACCCGAGGCGCGCGTCGACATTGATGCACACGGCAAAAGCGCTCGCGTGGACCGGTCTCGTCCGTTTCGTGATTGCGCAAGGCGACAAGCCGAAGCTTCGGACCGCCGCCGAGACCAAAAGGCTGGGCGACGCGCTTGCCATATCGGGCGCGTACACGAGCACGTCGATCCGTGGTTCGACCTCCGAACTCGACGGATATGATCGCACCCAGAATCAGGCGCGTGCAGTTCACAGCTTCGGCAATCGGCCGCTGATCGTGCTCACCGCCATGGCGCCGTTCACGCCTGCGCAGCTCAAAGGGCTGGAGATGAAGGCCGAGGACGGCCGGCGCTTCAAACAGGAATGGAAAGCGCTTCATACCGAACAGGCGGCATTCTCGACCCGCGGTCGCCAGCTGCTCGTCCCCGACGCGACCCATTATATCCAGGTCGATCGCCCGGAGGTGGTGATCGCCGCGGTCCGCGAGGTCGTCGATACTGTGCGCTCCGATGCGAAGGCTACTGCCAAGAAATGACAGCAAAAAGCCACCAGTCACGACGGCTGGTGGCAGGGAGAATGATGATGAAGCGTAAGATCCTCTTTGGTGCCTTGTCGATGCTGCTGGTCGCGAACACGCCGGCGCCCGAATATGACATTGTGATCCGCGGCGGGCGCGTCCTTGATGGTGCGGGTAGCCCGTGGGTCAGCGCGGATGTCGCAGTGAAGGACGGCCGGATCGTGCGCATCGGGCGGGTATTGGGCCATGGCACCAAGGAAATCGACGCCAAGGGTCGCTACGTCTCGCCCGGCTTCATCGACATGATGGATCAATCGGGCCGCGTGCTGGTGAAAAATGGCGCGGCTGAGAACAAGCTGCTGATGGGGGTGACCACCGTGATCGCCGGTGAAGGCGGCCCGCCCGCTGCGGCAGCGGAGATCCCGGCGCATTTCAAACAGCTCGAAGATCAGGGCATTTCGGTCAACTATGGCACCTATTATTCGGCGACGCAGGCGCGAATGAAAGTGATGGGCGATGGCGCCGGCTCGCCGACCGCCGCGCAGCTCGAAGAGATGGGCCGCGAGGTCAAGATCGCGATGGACAATGGCGCGTTCGGCATCACCAGCGCGCTGATCTACCCGCCGAGCAGCTTCCAGACGACGTCGGACCTCGTCACGCTGGCGAAAGTCGCGGCGCAATGCGACGGCTTTTACGCGACCCATATGCGCGACGAGAGCGAAGGGCTTGTGAAAGCGATCGAGGAAGCGATCGAGATCGGCGAGAAGGGTGGGGTCAAGGTTGAGATCTTCCACCTGAAAGCCGCCTTTGCACCCGGCTGGGGCAAGCTGATGCCGCAGGCGGTCGCGACGATCAACGCGGCGCGCGCGCGCGGTGTCGATGTTGCGGCGGACCTCTATCCCTATACCGCAGGCGGTACCGGGCTCGAAATCATTGCACCGAGCTGGGTGTGGGCTGACGGAGTCCAGAAAGGCATCGAGCGACTTCGTGACCCGAAGGTTCGCGAGCGGATGAAGAAGGAAGTCGCGGCAGGATCGATGCCGGGCTGGTCGAACCTCGTCCATGCTTCGGGCGGCTTCGCGAACGTCCGGCTCGCCAATGGCTTCAGCGACAAATATCGGCCCTATCATGGCAAGAGCCTTGCCGAGATCGGCAAGGTGCTGAACCGCGACCCCGCCGATGTGGCGTGGGACATTTTGCTTGAAGGCCTGCCGAACCGTTCGGTCGCGCTCTATTTCATGATGAGCGAGCAGGACATCGAAACCGCGATCAAACAGCCGTGGGTCAGCATCGGCAGCGACGCTGCGGCGTCGGAAAAGGCGGGCGAGATGGACGCGCTCGGCCTGCCGCATCCGCGCGCTTACGGCACCTTCCCCCGCATCATCGCCGAATATGTGAAGCGCCGTCCCGTGCTTACGCTGGAAGATGCCGTGCGCAAGATGACCGGCTGGCCGGCGCAGCGCATGGGGCTGACCGATCGTGGTCTGATCCGTGACGGAATGCGCGCCGATATCGTCGTGTTCGATCTCGACAAGATTGACGATGTGGCAAGCTGGGAAAAGCCCATGGCGTCGCCGACCGGGATTCAAACGGTGATCGTCAACGGCGTCGTCACTATCGCCGCCGGCAAGCACACGGGCGCGAAGGCTGGTGCGGTATTGCGTCACAGCTGCGGCGTTTAAGGCAAGGATAATATTGAAAATGATCTCGCGTATCTCGGCCTTTGGCGCCTCTACCCTCGCGCTCGTCGTTGCGGCGCCCGCGTTCGCCGCAGCCCCTCCGGTGGCGACTCCCGCCGACCTCGGCACCGCCGTGTCGGCACAGGTCGCCTGCGCGAGCATCTTTGTCGCGGGGCGCGCCGAGGCCGATGTGCTGCGCGACGACATCCACGCCTTTGCGCCGTTCACAACGGCGATCGCGCTGGCGGTCGATCGCAAGGCGCGGACCGTTACGGCATCGGCGCCCGGAGCCGCAACACGTACCGCGCTTTATCGCCCGGTCGCCGGCTGCACATTGCTGACCGGCGACGTGACGACCGAGGCTCTCAATGCACAGGCTGCGCGGCTCAAGCCGACGCGCGGCAATGCCGCGAAGCCTTGGCCGATCGGCGACGCGCCTGTGCGCAAGCTGGAAGCGGCGGCTGAGGCGAAGCTCGATCGCGCGGCGCTCGACAAGGCAGTGAGCGCCTCATTCGACGAACAGAATAAGGGCGGATATCCCGACACGCGCGCCATCCTTGTCGTACAGGGCGGGGCGATCGTTGCCGAACGCTATGCACCAGGGTTCGACCGCAACACCGAATTGCTCGGCTGGTCGGCGTCGAAGAGCATCATGGGTACATTGGTCGGCATGCTGGTCGACGACGGCGTGCTCAAGCTCGACGAACCTGCGCCGGTTCCCGAGTGGCGGGGCGAGGGCGATCCGCGGGGCGCGATCACGTTGCGCCAGTTGCTGACGATGTCGAGCGGACTCAGCTTCAGCGAAAGCTATGTCCCCGGCAATGACTCGATCAAGATGCTTTTCGAGGCGGGCAACATGGGCGCGCTCGCTGCCGCGCAGCCGCTGAAGGACGCTCCCGGCTCGAACTGGAGCTATTCGTCGGGGACGACCAATATCCTGTCGCGCATCGTGTTCGACGCGACCGGCGGGACGCTCGAGGGGATGACGCGCTTTGCGCAGAAGCGTCTGTTCGAGCCGACTGGCATGACGAGCGCGCTAATCGAGCCTGACGAAGCGGGTGTGCAGGTCGGCAGTTCCTATGCTTATGCCACCGCGCGCGACTGGGCGCGCTACGGCTTGCTTCACCTCAACAAGGGCAAGGCAGGGGGCAAGCAATTGCTCTCGCAGCAATGGCTCGACTTCGCCGTCGCGCCGACCAAGGCCGCGCCGCGACCCGTCTATGGCGCGCAGCTCTGGCTGAACCACGCTGAAGCCGAGGGTGAACGCCGCAAGCTCTATCCCGACCTGCCCGAGGATACGGTGATGGCGCGCGGGCATAGTTTTCAGATTGTCGCTGCCATCCCGTCGCAGGATGCGGTGATCGTCCGCCTCGGCTGGACGCCCGAAGGTCAGGCCTTCGACTGGAATAAATATTTGGGACAGATTGCGGCGGCGCTCGCGCCAGCCAAGTCTGCTCCGTGAGACGACTGAAGGATAAGTTTCGATGACCACGCAGACTCCGCTCTCGCTCGATCTGGCGATTGAATCGCTCCCGCTTGCCAAGCCATTCCGCATCTCGGGCCACGTCTTCACCGACACCCCGGTCGTTCTCGTCACTCTTTCGGACGGCGAGCATAGCGGGCGCGGCGAGGCGTCGGGGGTCTATTATCTTGGCGACGATGTTCCGGCGATGGCGGCCGCGATCGAAGGCGTTCGCGGCGCGGTCGAGGCGGGGATTACCCGCGAGCAATTGCAGACGCTGCTGCCCGCGGGCGGCGCGCGCAACGCGATCGATTGCGCGCTGTGGGAACTCGATGCCCGGCGCGGCGGCATTTCCGTCTGGGAGTTGGCAGGAGTTTCCGAGCCGCGCCCGCTTCGCACGACTTTCACGCTCGGTGCCGACGATCCCGATGTGATGGCGCAGGGCGCCCGCGACTATGCACAGGCGCGCGCGCTGAAACTCAAACTCACCGGCGATCTCGACATCGACATCGCCCGCGTCAATGCCGTGCGCGCGGCGCGGCCCGAATGCTGGATCGGCGTTGATGCCAATCAGGGCTTTGCGATCGGCGATTTCGACGCGCTCGTCGCGGCCTTGGTGGCGGCCGACGTCAAATTGCTCGAACAGCCGCTGGCGCGCGGACGCGAGGCAGATCTGACCGGCTATCAATGCCCGATCCCGATTGCCGCCGATGAAAGCGCTCTGACCCTCGCCGATGTCGAGGGGCTGGTCGGCCGGTTCGACGTCGTGAACATCAAGCTCGATAAATGCGGCGGGCTGACCGAAGCGCTCGCGATCGCGAAGCGCGCGCGCGAACTCGGGCTCGGCGTGATGGTCGGCAATATGGTCGGGTCCAGCCTCGCGATGGCGCCCGCCTTCGTGGTCGGACAGCTTTGCGACATCGTCGATCTCGATGGGCCGATCTTCCTCGCGGCGGATCGCACGCCTTCGATCGAATATGCGGACGGCAATGCGTGGTGCGGCGAGGCGATCTGGGGCCGCGACGTCGGCTGATCGCGACAGGATAGGGGAGTGACACGATGAAAAAGACGATATTCGCAGGCCTCGCGCTGGTCGCGCTGGTTCAGCCTGCTGCGGCGCAGGACAATCCGGCGGCTACCTATATCCATGCCGGTCGGCTGCTCGCCGATCCCGCCACTGGACGCGTGGAGACCAACAAGACGATCGTCGTCGAAGGCGGGAAGATCGCGGCCATCCGCGACGGCTTCGTCGGCGAAGGCAAGATCGTCGATCTGCGCAACCAGTTCGTCATGCCGGGCTTCATCGATAGCCACGTCCATCTGACGTTTGAATCGAGCCCGACAAGCCGCCTCGACGCAGTGACCAAATCGACCGTCGATCAGGCGTTCGACGGCCTCGTCTTTGCCAAGCGCACTGTGCGCGCGGGCTTCACGACCGTGGTCGACCTCGGTTCCGATCCGCAGGCGATCAACGCGCTGCGCGATGCCACTGCGACGGGCAAAATCGTCGGGCCGCGGATCATCGCCGCAGGCGGCGTGGCTGCGCATGGCGGCCATGGCGATGTCCACGGCTATCGTCAGGAAATCATCGACTTGTTCCGTTCGCCGACGCTGTGTTCGGGCGCCGACGATTGCGCGCGCGCGGTCCGGCTTGCGGTGCAACAGGGCGCCGACGTCATCAAGACCGCCTCGACGGGCGGCGTGATGTCGAACACCGCTGCGGGTCTGGGTCAACAGATGAGCGATGCCGAACTCGTCGCGATTGTCGAAACCGCGCACCATCTTGGCCGCAAGGTCGCCGCGCACGCGCATGGCACCGACGGCGTCAATGCGGCGCTTCGTGCAGGCGTCGATTCGGTCGAGCATGGCACCTATCTGGACGCCGAATCGATTCGGCTGTTCAAGGCGAAGGGCAGCTATCTGGTTCCCACATTGCTCGCGGGCGATACCGTCGCGCGGCAGGCCGAAGAGGCTGACTGGATGCCCGCGCCGGTTCGCGCCAAGGCCCGCACCGTCGGTCCGCTGATGGTCGACGCGCTGCGCCGCGCACATCAGGGCGGCGTTCGCATCGCGTTCGGAACCGACAGTGCGGTCTCGAAGCATGGCGACAATGCCCGCGAATTTGCACTGATGGTGAGGGCGGGGCTGACTCCGCTGGAGACAATCAAGTCCGCGACTGTGTGGGCGGCGGCGCATACCGGGCTTGAAGCCGAAATCGGCACGCTCGCCGCTGGCAAGTCGGCCGACATTGTGGCGGTAACGGGCGATCCGCTGACCGATGTGAAGAGCCTTGAAACTATGGGCTTTGTCATGGCGCGCGGCGTCATCGCACGGGAAGCAGGGGAATGAAAATGCGCTCGATCAAGCTGTTCGCACTACTCCCATTGATCATGATGGTCGGGACCGCGGCGACGAAGCCCGCAACGCCGCTCGCGCCGATCGGCGGACCCGCTCCCGTGGCCGAGGCACAACGCCCCGCGTCGTCACCGCCCGCCGTCTTCCCGACATCCGCAACGCTGACGAAGCAGGATGTCGACAGCTGGCTTGACGGCATGGTTCCCTTTGCGCTGCGCAGGGGCGATCTTGCGGGCGCGGTGATCGTCGTCGTCAAGGACGGACAGGTGCTGACGCAGCGCGGCTTTGGCTATGCCGATGCCGCGAAACGCACGCCGGTCGATCCAGCGCGCACCCTGTTCCGTCCGGGATCGGTGTCGAAGCTGTTCACCTGGACCGCAGTGATGCAGCAGGTTGAGGCCGGAAAGATCGACCTCGATGCCGACGTCAACACCTACCTCGATTTCAAGATCCCGCTGAAGAATGGCAAGCCGGTCACGATGCGCCAGCTGATGACGCATACGGCGGGGTTCGAAGAACATGGCAAGCTCACCATGTTCGACAATCCGAAATTCCAGATTTCGCTGGGCGATCTGGTAAAGGGCGGGATTCCCAACCGCATTTACGAAGCGGGTTCGACCCCCTCCTATTCGAATTATGGAACCGCGCTGGCGGGCTATATCGTCGAGCGCGTGTCGAAAATGTCGTTCGACGATTATGTCGAGCAGCGGATTTTCCAGCCGCTCGGCATGGCGCAATCGACCTTCCGCCAGCCTTTGCCCAAGGCGTTCGCACCGTGGATGGCGACGGGATATCGCCAGCTTTCGACGGGGCCGTACAAGTTCGAGATCGTCGGCCCTTCGCCCGCGGGCGGCTTGTCGTCGACCGGCGCCGATATGGCGAAATTCATGATCGCGCATCTCAATCAGGGCGCCGGTCTGATGAAGCCTGAAACCGCGCGGACGATGCACGATACGCCGCTGACGATTCTGCCACCGCTCAACCGGATGGAGCTCGGCTTTTTCGAGACCAATATCAATGGCCGCCAGGTTATCGGGCATCTGGGTGACACGCAGGCGTTCCACACTGCGCTCCATCTGTTCATGAAAGAGAATGTCGGCATTTACATGTCGTTCAACGCGACGGGCGAGCAGGCATCGGTCGGCCCCGTACGCCGCGCGATCTTCGAGGATTTCGCCGATCGCTATCTCCCCGGCAATGAAATGCCGACGACGCGCGTCGATGCCGAGACCTCGGCCGAACATGCCAGAATGCTTGTCGGAAACTGGCTCAACAGCCGCCGCGCGGAAACGAATTTCTACGCGCTCGCGTCGCTTCTCAGTCAGGTGAAAATCAGCGTCAACGCCAAGGGCGAACTGATCCTTCCTGCCGGGCGTGACCTGAACGGAAAGCCGGCGAAGTGGGTCGAGACGTCGCCATTCGTCTGGCACAATGTCGATGGCCACGGCCGTCTCGCCGCGAAAGTGGTCGACGGCAAGGTCGTACGCTGGAGCATCGATGGCATCTCGCCGTTCATGGTGTTCGACCGTGCCCCGGCATCGAAATCCTCGGCGTGGATCATTCCAGCGCTCTATGTCAGCCTCGGCGTCCTGCTGGTCACCTTGCTCCAGTGGCCCGTCTCGGCGCTGATCCGCCGCCACTACAAAACCCCGCTCACGCTGCAGCGCCGTTCGCTGCGCGTCTATCGCGGCGTACGCGTCGCTGCCGGGTTCGTGCTCGCGCTGATCGCTGCCTGGCTAGTCAGCATGTCGACGCTGAAAGCCTTGCCCTCCTACGATCCGTGGCTGTGGTTCCTTCAGATCGCGGGATTGGTCATCCTCATTGGCGCGGCATTGCTCGCGGCGCTCAACCTCCGCTTCGTCACGCGCGAAAAGCGCGGCTGGTTCCGTACGCTATGGGCGGTGCTCTTGCTGCTGGCGGTGCTGCTTCCTTTCTATGTCGCATGGACCTTCGGCCTCATCGCGATGACGGTGAACTACTGATGTCGCGCCTGAAACTGGGAGTATCGGTCGAGCCGCTGCGACTGGCCGCGCCATTCCGGATCTCGGGCCATGTGTTCGACAGCCGGAATGCCGTCGTCGTCACGCTCGATGACGGCACGCATATCGGACGCGGCGAAGCATCTGGCGTCTATTATATCGGTGACGATCTCGAACAGATGCTCGCCGCTCTGGCCAATGCCCGCGACGCGATCGAGGCCTATCCCTCGCGCGAGGAACTGCGATCGATCCTCCCCGCGGGCGGCGCGCGTAATGCGGTCGACGCTGCCTTGTGGGAACTGGAATCGAAACAGTCAGGCAAGCCTGTGTGGGCGCTCGCCGGTCTCGAAGCCCCGCGGCCGCTGCGCACGACCTTCACCGTCGGCGCTGACGAGCCCGCGAAGATGGCCGCCAATGCCAAGGCGTATCGCGAAGCCCATTCGATCAAGGTCAAGCTCACCGGCGAACTCGATCTCGACATCGCACGCGTCAACGCGATCCGCGCGGCGCGGCCCGATGTATGGCTGGGCGTCGATGCCAATCAGGGCTTTTTCAAGCGCGATCTCGACGCACTCGTCACCGCGATGGTCGCCGCCGACGTCTCGCTGATCGAACAGCCTCTACCGCGCGGGCGCGAGGCCGATCTCGACGGCTATGATGCGCCGATCCCGCTGGCTGCCGATGAAAGCGCGCTCTCGCTGCGCGATGTCGCCGGGCTGAAAGGCCGCTTCGACGTGTTCAATATCAAGCTCGACAAATGCGGCGGGCTGACCGAGGCCCTGATGATCGCGGCTGCGGCGCGCGAGGCGGAGCTTGGCGTCATGGTCGGCTGCATGGTGTGCAGCAGCCTAGGCGCAGCGCCGGGCTTCGTCGTTGGCCAGCTTTGTGACCTCGTCGATCTCGATGGCCCGATCTTTCTGAAGCAGGATCGCACCCCCGGCGTCGTCTATCGCGACGGCAATATCTGGTGCGACGATGCGGTTTGGGGCGCGCGGGCGGCGGTCACGGCATGACGCAGCAGGCGAGCGCACCGACATGGTTCGGTCAGCCGCGCGGTCTGACCGTGCTGTTCCTGACCAATATGTGGGAGCAATTCTCCTACTATGGGATGCGCGCGCTATTGGTCTATTACATGACCAAGGAACTGCTGATGACGCAGGGGCACAGCTCCTTCGTCTACGGCGCCTATACCGCCTGCGCCTATTTCACGCCGATCGTCGGCGGGGTGATTGCCGATCGCCTGCTCGGGAAAAGACGCGCGGTCGTGCTGGGCGCGAGCATCATGGCGATCGGCCATTTCATGATGGCGTTCGAACCGCTCTTCTATTTCGCGCTCGCGACGATCGCGCTCGGCAACGGGCTGTTCCTCCCCAGCCTGCCGAGCCAGATCAACGATCTGTACAAAGCGGGCGATCCGCGGCGCGGCTGGGCGTATAATGTCTATTATGTCGGCATCAACATCGGCGGTTTTCTGGCGCCGTTGATCTGCGGCACGCTCGGTGAGCTTTATGGCTGGCACTATGGCTTTGGTGCCGCCGGGATCGGCATGTTCGTCGGTCTGATCATCTATCTTTGGGGCCAGCGCTACCTCCCGCCCGAACCGCCGCGCGCGCCGACGGCCGACATGCCGCCGATGCGCTGGGCGGATCACAAGGGCACGTTCATGGTGCTGCTCGCGGTCGCGCTGTCGGTCACCGTATTCCGAGGTGCGTATGAACAGGTCGGCAACACGGTCGCGCTGTGGGCCGACACCGGCCTCGATCGCGGTCTCGGCGGTTTCACGATTCCGATGACCTGGTTCCAGTCGCTCAATCCGCTGCTTGTCATGCTGATGACGCCGCCACTGCTTGC
>JAURVS010000162.1 GCA_030655355.1 Sphingopyxis sp. | reverse complement strand
CAACTCGGGCGCCTATAACTTCGACCTCGTGCGCCCACTCGATCATGCTGCTGCTGGTCAGGATCTGCTCGCGCTGGGCTTCACCGTCACCGCAACCGACAATGGCGGGGCTTCGTCAAGCGGGCTTCTCACGGTCGAAGTTCGCGACGACGCTCCGGCCGCACAGCCCGCTGAACATATCATCGTCGGCGTCCCCGGTCAGGCGTCGGGCGATCTGGTCGTCGGCTATGGCGCCGATGGCGGTCATGTTCAGTCGATCACTGTCGGCAGCTATACGCTGACATATAATGCCACCGCTGATGCCGTAACGGGGTCGGGGACTCTTGGCACAGTCGCTAGCTGGAACTTCAACGCCGTGAGCGACCAGCTGCTGATCAACACCACCGCGGGCGAAACGATCGCGGTCGATATGTTGACTGGCGAATATAGCTATGTGGCTCTTGCGACTGCCGCCTCACAGGCCGCAGCCCCGGTGGTCAACGTCAATGCATCGGCAAGCCTGCTGGGCCTCGTCAACGCCGACGCACTTGGTCTGATCGGCATCGGAAGCGATCAGATGCTGACCGCCGTTGATGCCAATAACAATATCGCGCAGGTGCAAATTCGCGCCGAAGCGCTGCTCGGGGCGGGGCTCAGCCTGAGTGCGGCCGCGGGCTATCATCTCGCTTGGTCCGCCGCGATGGCCGCCGAGTTCGGCCTCACGGTGGTCGAAACCAACAACATCTTTGCGATTACGATCGGCATTCCGCCTCTGGCGGTCAGCGTCAATACGCAGTCCTTCTCGAACCTGTCGATCACATCGGCCAATGGTCAGCCGATCGACAATCTGCGGCTTAATGAATTTCTGGCGACGGTCTATGTTCAGCAGGGCGGCGGGCTCAATCTCGCCGCGCTCAACCTGCTGCCGACGATTTCAATCACCGCAACCGACTCCTCGGGGGCCGTCGGATCGGATTCCGATAGGGATCTGCTGGGAACGAGCTTGATCGGCCCTGCCAATGATCCGTCAGGAATTTCGGAGGGCACGCCAGCCGCCAACACCCTGACCGGCACAGCCGCCGATGAGCGCCTCTACGGCTATGCCGGGATCGATAATCTCAGCGGCGGCGCAGGCAATGATCTGCTTCGCGGCGGCCTGGGTAATGATGTTCTCAATGGCAATGCCGGCAACGACATCCTCGTCGGCGGACAGGGCAATGACACGCTGACCGGCGGCACGGGCAACGACCGCTTCATTTGGGAGGCGGGCGACCAAGGGACCGCGGGTGCGCCGGCGCTTGACCTGATCACCGATTTCAACGGTGCGCCCGTCAGCGGGGGCGGCGACATCATCAATCTCACAGGGATATTGCAGGGCGAGGCCGCGGTCGGCCATCTGGCCGGCAATCTTGCCAATTATATTCACATCGCGGTGGTTGGCGGAAACACCGTCATCTCGCTCAGCGCAAGCGGCGGCTTCGCTGGTGGCTTCAATGCCGCACTGGCGGATCAGCAGATCCAGCTGACGGGCATCAATCTGGTCGGCGGGCTCTCATCGCAGTCGGAGATCATCGGCAAGCTGCTCGCCGGCGGCAATCTTGTCGTCGATCAGGCGACGAGCGCGGCGCAGGCTAACCGTCTGACCACCTTCAATGCCGTGATCGCCGACAATGACGGCGACACGGCTTCGACTTCCGTGTCGTTCGACAGCCGTACGCAGACGGTAACGCCCGGCAATCGGGCGCCGATTGCGCAGGCCACCGATGTCGATCTGCTCGGGCTGGTTGGGCTCAGCGCGCTCAACATCATCGACCTCAGCCGACAGGCAATCGTCGCCTTTGACCCCGACAAAAATCTGCAACAGGTCGTCATATCCTACGCCGCGCTGCTCAGCCTCAATCTCGGTGAAGCGGAACTGGCGGTATCGAGCGCCTTGGCGGCCGAATTGGGATTGAAAGTTTCGGTCGTCAACACCGCCGGCATATTGGGTATCGTCGGGCCGACATCGACGATGACGATCACATCGGCTGATGGACGGCTGATCGATAATTTCGCCGTAAATCAGCTGCTCGCGACGATGCATCTGGAATCGGGCGTCAATCTGCTGTCGCTGTTGCCGCCAGCCAGCCTCGACGTCAGCGTGCTCGGAACCTTCCGGGTGACCGCGACCGATTCAGACGGTGCGGTCGATACCGATCTGATCTCGACGCTCGCCAACGCTGACGTCCTCCAAGGGCTGCTCGGCCCGAGCGGTAGCCCCGACATTGTTCAAGGGACTGCGGGCAACGACAATCTGACGTCGACCCCCGCCGGGTCGATATTCGAACGGCTTTATGGCTATGACGGCGACGATACGCTTGACGGGGGTAGCGGCAATGACCTGCTCGTGGGCGGTGCCGGTAACGACACACTCACCGGCGGGACAGGCAATGACATCCTCGTCGACGGCAATGGCGCGGATATCTTCAACGGCGGCGTCGGCAATGACATCATTGTCCTTTCGGGGCTGAATTTTGCTTCGATCAACGGAAACGCAGACCTCGACACGCTCGTGCTCGATGGCATCGACCTCTCGCTCGGCACTGGAAGCAATATCAGTAATATCGAGCGCATCGATCTCGGCTTTGACGATCAGAGCAATATTCTCAGTATCTCCGATGTCGGCATATTGGCGGCAACAAGCGGCGCCGTTTTGCAAGTAACCGGCGACACCAACGACATCGTCAACCTGACCGGCGCGTGGTCGATCGGTGCGAGCCAGAATATCGGCGGCACGGTTTACGACCAATATATGCTGAACGGCGCCACCGTCCTGATCGAGCAGGGCGTCCACGTCATTGCGTAGCTTTTTGTCACATCCCGCCTTCGGTCGGTTCCGGGCCCTCACCCTCCATCGGAACCGACCGAAACCGTGTGCCGACAGCCCGAACATTTGTTGCAACAGAGTAGCGAGCTTCTGAAATATGCCCAGCCAAGCGTCGGCGAAAGAAGGCGCAATTGAGATATACAGGATCACGGCGCTGAGGCGCGGCGCCGCGCTTGCGTTCGCCATCTTGGTTTGTTCGTCGATTATGCTGCCGGATTTCGCGCTCGCGCAGTCCGAAGCTGCGCCTTTGTACGGTCCTCCTTCGGCAAAGGAAGAGAGGGCGGACGGCTTGCCCTGGTTCGATCCCCAACTCGAGGAATTGGCCGACCGCGCCGTCTCGGGCCATCCGTCGATCGCCGCCGCGAAAGCCAACGCCCGCGCTGCGGGCGCCGATCTCAGGGCGTCGCGCTGGCAACGTTTCCCGAGCCTCGGGGTCGAGGGCCTCATCCTCGGGCAACGCACCGACAGGGCGCAAGCCACGGTCACCGTCGAACAGCCCTTGTGGACCGGCGGGCGGATCAAGGGTTCGATCAGCCGGGCGAGAGCCGCCGAGCAGGCCGCGCTCGCGGGTTACGAACAGGCAGTGCTCGATATCGCGTTGCAGGTGGCGGGCGCCTATTACGAATATTTCCGGGCCACGCAGCGCCGGGCCATTCTCGACAACAGCCTCGAGCAGCATCAGCGCCTTCTTGGGTCGATGGAGCGACGCGTGGCGCAGGAAGTCAGCCCGCGCTCCGATCTGGAACTCGTCCGCGCGCGCACCGCGCAAGTATCGCAGCAGATCAATCTGACGGTGGCGCAGCAGCAATCGGCCGCCCAGCGGCTGCGCGAACTGGTGGGCGATCCGTTCTACACGGTCGCATCACCCTATCGCGAAGCCGCGGATCTGCCGACGCTTGACCGCGATGCGCTGGTCGCTGCGGGCCTGAATTTCGATCCCGGTCTTCGCCGCGTGCGTCTCGAAGCCGAAGTGGCCGACGCCGACGCGCGCATCGCACGCGCGCAGACGCTGCCGCAGCTCAATGCACAATATGGCTATGGCGAATTCAATGGCCATCAGGTCGGTCTTGCTGTGCGGATGCAGATGGATGGCGGGCTTTCGCGCTTCGCTGCTGCCGATGCGGCGCGGCTGCGACAGGTGTCGAGCGAGGCACGGATCGGAACCGCCGAGCGCGAATTGCGCGATATTCTCGTCATCGACCATGTCGAATATGAAGCTGCGTCGGCGAGGGCGGAGACGACGCGCTTCTCGGCCGAAGCGTCGCAGCGCGTGACCGAATCCTACATGCGCCAGTTCACCAGCGGCAGGCGCACATGGCTCGACGTGATGAACGCGGTGCGCGAGAGCACGACCGCGCAGATCGACGCGCTCGACGCACAAGTGAATATGCTCGTTTATTTAAGCCGGCTCATGATGCGGACGGGGCAGTGGCAACCGGCCGAACAGGCGGACAGCCAATGAGTCAGCCGTTTCTGGAACTTGTCGAGGCCCTGGCGCGGAGGCGCGGCGTTACCCTGGCGCCGGACTGGGC
>JAURVS010000150.1 GCA_030655355.1 Sphingopyxis sp. | reverse complement strand
GGATAATCCTGCCTGATGTTTTTTGGCTTTCTCGACGAGCTTCGCGCGGCAGGCATTCCCGCCAGCCTGAAAGAGCATCTCATGCTGCTGGAGGCGCTCGACCGTGAAGTGATCGACCGCAGTCCCGAGCAATTCTATTATCTCAGCCGCGCCATCTATGTGAAGGACGAGGGCCTGCTCGACCGCTTCGACCAGGTTTTCAACAGGGTCTTCAAAGGCATCATCTCTGACTATGGCCAGAACCCGGTCGACGTCCCGGCCGACTGGCTGAAAGCCGTCGCCGAGAAATTCCTGACGCCCGAGGAGATGGCCGCAATCGAGTCGCTCGGCGACTGGGACAAGATCATGGAGACGCTGAAAGAGCGGCTCGAGGAACAGCAGAAGCGCCACGAAGGCGGCAGCAAATGGATCGGCACCGGCGGCACTTCGCCCTTCGGCAATTCGGGCTATAATCCCGAAGGCGTGCGGATCGGCGGCGAAAGCAAGCACAAGCGCGCGCTGAAAGTCTGGGAAAAGCGCGAGTTCCAGAATCTCGACAACACCAAGGAACTCGGCACCCGCAACATCAAGATCGCGCTGCGCCGCCTGCGCAAATTCGCGCGCGAAGGCGCGGCGGACGAGCTCGACATTCCGGGCACGATCGACGGCACCGCGCGGCAGGGCTGGCTCGACATCAAGATGCGCCCCGAACGGCGCAACGCGGTCAAGCTGCTGCTCTTTCTTGACGTGGGCGGATCGATGGACCCGTTCATCAAGCTCTGCGAAGAATTGTTCAGCGCGGCGACGACCGAATTCAAGAATCTCGAATTCTTCTATTTCCACAACTGCCCGTATGAAGGCGTGTGGAAGGATAATAAGCGCCGCTGGTCCGAACGCCATCAAATGTGGGACATCCTCCACAAATATGGCCATGATTACAAAGTGATATTTGTCGGCGACGCGTCGATGAGCGCGTATGAAATCACCCATCCCGGCGGCAGCGTCGAACATTTCAACGAAGAGTCGGGCGCCGTCTGGCTCGGGCGGATCACCCATGTCTATCCGGCCGCAGTCTGGCTCAATCCGGTGCCCGAGGCGCATTGGGGCTACACCCAGTCGGTGAAGCTGATCAAACAGCTGATGAACGACCGCATGTATCCGCTCAGCCTCGCCGGGCTCGACGATGCGATGCGCGAGCTGACGCGAAAGCATTGACGCGGCTGGCCCACTTAAGCCGTGACGATTTCGAGCCGATCCCCTAATCCCGTTCGCATCGAGCGAAGTCGAGATGCCCATCTGCCGTGCACGCCATCGGGGTGTCTCGACTTCGCTCGACACGAACGGCTTTTCCAAGTCCCGCTAGGCTTCTCATGATCGACCTTCCCCTCGTCACCATCCTGCTGCTCACCGGCTTCATCAACCTGATCGGCGCGCTCGCTTATGCCGCTCGTATCGCAGGGGTGCGGACGCGCCGGATCGCGATGTCGTTTGCGCTGTTCAACATTCTCGTGCTCTTCTCGCGCACGTCGAACAGCTTCCTCGGCCCCTTCCTCGCCAAGCGGATCGAGACGCGGATTCACGACGGCAGCGGTGCCTCGCTTTTCATCGATATGCAGTTCGTTCTCGCCGCGGCGAGCGTCGCGACCTTGGTCGGCATCCTGCTGGTCCCCACGGGGCAGCGGATGTTTGCAACGGCGATCGGCTGGTATCAGACCAATCGATCGACGAGCAAGCTCGCGCTCAAAGCGATGAGCCCCAGCGGATTTCGTACGATTCGTCAGTCGCTGCGTATCCCCAGCATCTCGCACCTCACGACCTGGACGATGCCAAAGGGGATCGGCTGGGGCGTGCTGATCGCCAATTGCCTCGCGCAGTCGCTGCTCGCGGTTGGCGTCGTCGCGTCGCTTTATGCCGGCTATCTCGCCCCTGAATTCCGCGTGACCGCGTCGCAGCTATCGGCGCTGATCAACGGTTTCGCGACGATCTTGCTGTTTGCCTTCATCGATCCGCAACTCTCGGTGATGACCGACGATGCGGTCGAGGGCAAAGTCGGTGAAGGCGAGTTCCGCCGCGCAATCATGCTCATTTCGCTGAGCCGACTCGCGGGTACCATTCTCGCGCAACTTCTGCTGCTGCCCGCCGCGCTGCTGATCGCCTACGTCGCCGTACATGTCTGATACTGAGGTAGGTGCGGTGCGCGGCCACAGCCGCTTCCACGCCGTCCGGTCGCGGCTGGAAGCGATGGCGATCACGCCGGGGCCGCGCGGCTGGTTCCTCGAATTTCTCGTCTTCGGGTTCAAACAGGGTTGGGCGTGTCTGTTCGGCGGATTGATGCTCGCGCTGCTATTGGGCACGCATCTCTTCTGGCCCGCCGACGCGCCGCTGCATCGCTATGACGCCATCACGATCGGCGCGATACTGATCCAGCTTGGCATGCTCACCTTCCGGCTCGAGACGCCGAAGGAAGCGATCGTTATCCTGATTTTCCACATTGTCGGCACGGTGATGGAGTTGTTCAAGACCGCCGCCGGCTCATGGCAATATCCCGAAGCGAGCCTGCTCCATATCGGCGCCGTGCCGCTCTTTTCGGGCTTCATGTACGCCGCGGTCGGCAGCTATATCGCGCGCGTCTGGCGCATCTTCGACTTCCGCTACACCGGATATCCGTCCGCTTGGGCAAGCTATGCGCTCGCCGCCGCGATCTACGTCAATTTCTTTGCGCACCACTGGCTGCCCGATATCCGCTGGCCATTGTTCGCAGCGACTGCCTTGCTCTTCTGGCGCTGTCAGGTGTGGTTCCGCCCGCTCCACATCCACCGCCGGATGCCATTGCTCGTCGGTTGGGGCCTCGTCGCGCTCTTCATCTGGTTCGCGGAGAATATCGGCACTTTTGCGCGCGCGTGGACCTATCCGAGCCAGGACGATGGCTGGCACATGGTCGGGCTGGAAAAGCTCGGCAGCTGGTATCTGCTGATGATCATCTCGTTCGTGCTGGTCAGTCTGGTCCAGCGGCCGACGCGGCCCGATGCTGCAGAAAGACCCGTCGCCCCCGCGTAGGCGGGGGCCGCTGCCTGCCCTACACTTTGTCGCCGCGTAAACCTCTGGCGGCCCCCGCCTTCACGGAGGCGACGAGTTACCCGAACGGCTTGTCGATTGAGGGCGGCGGTTCGCTGAACCATTTGGGGCCGCTGTCGGTCATGTAGAAACAATCTTCGAGGCGGATGCCGAACTCTCCGGGGATGTAGATGCCCGGCTCGTTCGAGAAACACATGCCCGGCGCCAGCTTCGTCGTCTCGCCGCGCACCAGATTGACCGGCTCATGCCCGTCGAGGCCGATCCCGTGGCCGGTGCGGTGCGAGGTGCCGGGGAGCTTGTAGCCGGGGCCCCAGCCCAAGCTTTCGTAATAAGCCCGCACCGCATCATCGACTTTGCCTGCCGGCGTGCCGAGCGTCGCCGCGGCAAAAGCGACATCCTGCCCTTTGCGCATCTGATCCCACACCTGCCGCTGGCGCGCCGATGGCTTGCCGTGGACGAAGGTCCGCGAAATGTCGGACTGATAGCCGTGGACGGTCGCGCCGCAATCCATCAGCACGACCTCGCCGTCCTTCACCGCCTGCGGCTTGCCCGACCCATGTGGATAGGCGCTCGCCTCGCCGAGCAGGATCAGTTCGAACTCGCTCTTGCCGCCCAACACCTCGGTCGCGCTTTTCATGATCGCTCCGATGTCGGCGGGCGTCATTCCCACCTCGACCCGCGGCGCGGTGTGGCGATAGGCGGCGAGCGTGATGTCGGCGGCAATCTGCATCAGCGCGATTTCGGCGGGCGATTTATGCATCCGGCATCCGCGCACGACGGGCGCGCCATTGACGACCGTCGCATCGGGCATCGCCTTTTCCAGCCCATCGACCGCGAAATAGCGCACGGTTTCCTCGACACCGATGCGGCCCTTGGTCAGGCCACGTTTGCCGAGCCATGCGGCGACCGCAGCAAGCGGATTCTCATCCTCATTCCATGT
>JAURVS010000145.1 GCA_030655355.1 Sphingopyxis sp. | reverse complement strand
TGCAGAGTGGAGCCGGTTGCGGTCGAGCGTCCCGCTTCTGCTTGCCGAAGAAGAACTCGCACTGCTGCGCGGTGCCAACGAACCGATGTCGATTCAGGAGGTCGAGGAGATCTGCCTGCCGCTCGTCCGGTTGATCAGCCTGCACGTCAATGCCGCGCGCAGCCTGTCGGCGGTCACCGACGAGTTTGTAGGCCGCGAAACGCTTCCCCGGCCGTTCATCGTTGCGATTGCGGGCAGTGTCGCGGTCGGCAAGAGCACGATCGCGCGCGTTCTGAAATTGCTGCTGTCGCGCAGCGCCGATCATCCGAGGGTCGATCTGGTAACGACCGATGGTTTCCTGTGGCCCGCCGAAAAGCTGCTTCTCGAAGGGATGATGGACCGCAAGGGCTTTCCCGAAAGCTACGACGTCCGGCGCATGATCGAATTTCTGGCACAGGCGCGCGCCGGCGAACGCGCCAGCGCGCCGGTCTATTCGCACACCAGCTATGACATCGTTCCGGAGGCATTCGATATTGTCGAGGGCCCGGATATCCTGATCTTCGAAGGTCTTAACGTTCTCCAGATCGGCGACGGCGTGAACCGTCGGCACGGAGCGGTGTTCACCGCAGCCGACTTCTTCGACCTTTCGATCTTTGTCGACGCCGAATCCGACGTGATCGAGCAATGGTATGTTGATCGCTTCCTTCTGCTGCAGCAGACGCGGATGCAGGATCCGTCCTCCTACTTCCATCATCTCGCCGGGGCGTCGCGCGAAGAAGCGACGGCGTTCGCGCAGCGGCTCTGGCAGAAGGTCAATCTGCCCAATCTCGTCGAGAATATATTGCCGACGCGCCAACGCGCCGACGTGATCATCCACAAACGCGCCGATCACACCGCCGACCGCCTGCTGCTTCGGCGTATTTGATCTCCGCATCATGCTGGCACCGCTCCCGCGCGTCCGCTTTCGACCGCCCAGCTGGCCAGTGTCGCGACCGAAGCCTTCGGGTCGCGCACATCGCTGATTGCACGGTAACGCGTCGTCATCTGCTTGGGCGAGATGTCCAGCGACATATAACCGCGGCGACGACCTTCGAAATATTTGACCTGAGGGTTATAAGGCATGACCTGCATCAGCGCGTCGTGCGGGGGGCCACCTGAGGTGATCGAAGTGCCAACGAATTCGGTCGCGACCGTTTCTGAGGACGGGTCGGACGCGTCGCGCTTCACGTCGTTCGTCCAGAAGGAATGATAGTCGCCGCTGAGAACAACGGGATTGCTCGGTCGGACGGCGGCGAGCGTTCGGGTCAGGCGATCGCGCGCGGCGGGAAAACCGTCCCAAGTGTCGGTCCAATATTGCGTGTCGGCGCCGCCATCGCCGATCCGCAATCCGCCGAGGACGAGATTCTGTCCGAGCAAAGTCCATCGTGCGCTGGCTTGCGCGAGGCTGTCATAGAGCCAGCGTTCCTGATCGAAGCCGAGGAAGGTGCGCGCTGGGTCGAGCCTCTCGGCACATAACGCGTCGGTGACGAGCTTGCCCTTGCCGCCGGTCACTCCGTCGACGCACGGCTGACGCGACCGATATTGGCGGCCATCGAGCATGAAGAATTCGGCGAGATTTCCAAAGCGCAGCTTGCGGTAAAGCGGCGACGAAACACCGCCGCCGGTGCGCCGGATCGGCATCGCTTCGTAAAAGGCGCGATAAGCGGCGGCCCGGCGCGCAAGGAAACCGCGTGGCGCGAGGCCTGCCGTCTTCGACCAGATGCCCGAATAATCGTCGTGGACTTCGTGGTCGTCCCAGATGGCGATCGCGGGCGCGGCGGCGTGGAGCCGCTGAAGATCGGGGTCGGTCCGGTGGAGCGCGTAGCGATTGCGATACCCGGCAAGTGCCGTTGCCTCTTCGAGCGCGTAAGGGCGAACGATTTGGTCGGCGCGATCGGGCGTCAGCGAATATTCGTAAATATAGTCGCCGAGAAAGAGCGACAGGTCGGGGACTTCATCGGCCATATGGCCATAGGCGCTGAAATAGCCGCGCTCCCAGTTCGAACAGGACGCAACGGCGATCCGCAAGCGATCGACATCGGCGTCATGCCGAGGTGCCGTGATCGCGCGGCCGACGGCACTTCGCTCGCCAGCGGCGGTGAACCGATACCAATAGGGGCGGGCAGGGCGGAGCCCGGTAACCTCGACATGGACGGCATGCGCGGTTTCGCTCGTCGCCAGTGCGCGCCCCGATGCGACGATGCGCCGAAACCCGTCGTCCGAAGCGATTTCCCAGAATGTCTCGATCGGCGCCGATAGTCCGCCGAGGCCATCGGCCGCGAGTGGATTTGACGCGAGACGTGTCCATAGGACAAATCCGTCGGGCGCATGGTCGCCGCTCGCAATGCCTTGCGTGAACAGTGTTGGGACAGCTGCATGCGCCTGACCGAACCGCAGGACGAGCGGAGCCGCGACGAGTCCTGTCAACAGACTGCGGCGATTCAGATTGTTCGGTGCCGTGAAGTTCATGCCGTCGATGCTCATGCAGTTAACAGCGGTCCAGGCCGAGGCGTGAACGCCCCGGCCCGAAATGCCAACTAGAATTGTACCGACAGGCGCGCGCCATAGGTACGCGGCTGGTGCGGCGACATTGTCGGACGCGACGAACTGTTGAAGCCGTTGCGGGTTTCTTCGATCTTTGCGTCGAACAGATTGCGCACCCATGCGCCAACACGCCAGTTGCCGTCCTTCGGGCCGACGCTCAGATTGGCATTCGCCAGCCAATAGCCCGGAAGCACCGAGGTCGCCGTCGCGCTGTAGATTGCATCGCGCCGGTAATAATTGGTCTCTGCGCGGATAGCGGCGCCGCCAATCGCAAAGTCGTAGGATGCGCTTCCCCCATAGGTAAATTCGGGGAATTGCAGTGGTTCGTTCGACCGATCGTTTGTGATGATCACATCCCACGGCCCGTCTACTGGGTTCGCGGCATCGGTCGCGGTGCCGTCGATCGCGTCGTAGCGGTCATATTTGCCGGTCTTGTAACCTACATATTGCCCGATGCTGAGACCCTCGACCGGTGTCAGGACGAGTTCGAGTTCGCCGCCCCAGATATGCGATTCAGGCACATTGGTGATTTTGCCGAGCCGTCCGAGCAGCCGGTCATATTCGAGGCCCTGAACCTGCTGATCCTTATAGTCATAATAGAAGAGCGCGCCGTTCAGGCGTAGCAACCGGTCAAAGATGTCGGCCTTGAAGCCTGCCTCATAGGCAATGACGATCTCGGGTTTGAACGGGGTTGCCGAAGTCTGGTTATAGGTCGTGAACCCGCCCGACTTCACGCCGCGCGCGACATTGGCATAAAGCAGCAGGTCGCCCGCGTCATATTCGAGGCCAATCTTGCCGCTGACTTCGGACAGATCGGTCGCATAGTTCAGGACCGGGCCGACGGGGACGCTGAGCTGGCGGGTGCCCGATGTCGCAAGCTCGCGCTTTTCATATTCGTAGCGCAGCCCGACGACCAGTTTCAGCCCGTCGGTGATCGCGAGGCGGTTGTGGGTGAAGATACCGACGGCTTCGACATCCTGTTCATAAGGCGTGTTGACGAGTGGGCCGATGCCGCGGAACTGGGTGTAGAAACCGCCGTCATTCTTCTCGCGCGCATAATGCGCGCCGACGAGCCATTCGAGCGGCCCGCTGTTGTTCGACGCCAGCCGCAGTTCCTGCGAAAAGACCTTGATGTCGTTATAGAAGAACACGTCGGATTCAAAGAAGCGGGTGCCGTCCCAGTCGTTATATTCGGATCGGTCGAACGACTGATAGGCGGTGATGCTGGTCAGGGTGACCGCGCCCAGATCGGCGTTGACGCGCGCGCTGAGGTCGAAGCCTTCATTGTCACGCCCGGGCTTGTCGCCGACGCTGCGGCCCGACACGGCGGCGAGCGCGGGAGACAATTCCCAGCCGGTGATGCGCCATTCGGTATCGGTGGGGTAGGTGACGCTGCCGTTTGCGACGCGATAGGGACCGCGCAGCCGGAATCCGAGGCCGTCCGATTTGTCGCGCGTGTAGGTCGCGCTCAGTCCAACGGTGACACGATCACTTACATCGACGTCGAGCAGGCCGCGAACCGCCGTCTTGTCGGAATCGCCGAGCTTCTGGCCAGTGTCGCGATGATATTGCCATGCGCCGCCCTGTTCGGTGATCGCCGCAATGCGGCCGCGCACGCCGGGCGTGAGCTCGCCCGAGACATAGCCCTCAACCTTGAACTGATCGAATTTGCCATATTCCGCGGTCAGTCCGGCGGCGAATTCGGACGTCGGGGCGTTGGGGACGATATTGACCGCGCCGCCGGTCGTGTTGCGACCATAAAGGGTGCCTTGCGGGCCGCGCAGAACCTCGATCCGGGCGACATCGAAGAGCGCCCCCTGCGTGGTGATCGTGTAGGGATGCGCGACCTCGTTGACATATATGCCGACGGTGGAGGCATTGTTGCCGCTATATTCGCGCGCGCCGATGCCGCGAATGCGGAATTGCGGCTGGCCGCTGCCAAACTGGCTGTCCACTTCGAGGTTCGGGATGACATTTTCGATGTCGTTGACGACCGAGATGGCTTTTTCGTCGAGTTCGCTGCCGGAGATCACGGCGAGCGACGCGCCGACATCCTGGCTGTTCTCTGATCGACGCTGCGCGGTCACCACGATGTCGCTGCCTGTTTCGGCGCCGGCGTCTGCCGCGCCGACGATCGGTGCCTGACCCCATGCCGCGGTGGCGCTCGACAAGGCGATCGCGGCAAGCGCCGCACTTCCGTACAAACTCTTCAATTTATCCCCCTCTGGATGGCGGACGCCAGATGGCAACCGCGTAAACATGCGGCCGACGCGATAGCGCGGCGGACCTGCTGAATATCTCGATAAGATGATCCCCCGCCGGTCTGACGACCTCTTGCATGGGTCGCCTTTCGATCCGGACTGAGATGCCTGACGTTGTCGCCTGGGCGATGAATATCGGCTCTGCATCATCACCGTCGATCGCCGCGAGCAGCAACTTCGGAACCGGATCGGCCGATTTATAAACTCAACTTAAATGATTGAGAACTGACGTTCAACCCGCATGCAGCGGAGACGGGAAAGGTTTTCTTTTGAAAGCTAAAGTCTGGCGATGAGCCAGATTGGAAGGTCCCCGGCCTTTAGCGGCCTCTTTGCGTTGCGGTGCGAGGAGGCGGTTTTCGGTGCGCGGCAGTTTCAGATGCGCTCGTGCGCTTGGCCATTGACCCGGCGCCGCGCGGCGTTAGCCAAGGCGCGCAGACGGACTACCGCCTCAGTGGAGATGAAAATGACGCGTTTGAGCTTTCTTGCCCCGTTCGCTGCGGTGCTGCTGGCTGGCGTTGCGGGGTGTAGCGACGGCAATGCGCCGAAGGATGGGCCCGTCGCCACCGGCGTGCCGCGCCAATGTCCGAATATAGCGGACACGCCTGTGAAGCTTGCCGGCGGAACGTTCGTGATGGGCGAGGATGATGTTTATGCGGAGGAGGGGCCGGTTCGGGCGACGACAGTCGCAGGCTTCTGGATAGACCCGCACGAGGTCACCAATCGCCAGTTCGCGGATTTCGTCAAAGCAGCAAATTACGTCACCATCGCCGAAAAGGCTGTTGATCCGAAGCAATTCCAAGTCCCTGTGGACCGGATTCCGCCTGACATGCTGAAGCCCGGATCGGCGGTTTTCACGCCGCCCGATTTTCCGTCGAACAATTATTCCGACTGGTGGAAATATGTGCCCGGCGCGAACTGGAAGAAGCCCTATGGCCCGAACGGCCCTGCCGACGTGGCAAACGAACCGGTCGTCCATCTCGCCTGGGACGATATGGTTGCCTATGCCAAATGGCGCGGTGGCCGCATTCCGACCGAGGCCGAATGGGAATATGCTGCAAGCGCGGGCAAGCGCTCGAAGAATGTTCAGCCCGAAGAAGCCAATAGCTGGCAGGGTGCGTTCCCGAACTATAATGCAGGGACCGACGGGTTCAAAGGGGTGTCGCCGGTGGGTTGCTACAAGCCTAACGCCCATGGCCTCTATGATATGGTCGGCAATGTCTGGGAAGTGACCGCCGATTTTTTCAAGCCCGGGCATAATCCTGACGACAAGGACGATCCGAAGGGGCCAGACGAAAAGAGTGCCTATGACCCGCTCAACCCCGGCATGCTGTCGCGCACAGTTAAGGGGGGCAGCTATTTGTGCGCCCCCAACTATTGCCAGCGCTACCGTCCGGCTTCGCGGCAGGGGCGCGATCCGGGGATGGGGACCAGCAATGTGGGCTTCCGCCTTGTCTATGATCAGGCGCCGAAGCTCTAGGTGCTGCGCAACCGGCGCCTGTCCAGCCTTTGCAATGGCGATCCCATATCGAGCCTACAGGCAACTGATATTACGCCTTCCGTAACGTAAACTGTTGCTATTTGGCCACTAATCGCTGAGAAATCGGCGGTTCCAGCGTGCTCCGCGTTGACGCCGCGACAGGCGATACTACAGCGGGCAGTTCCGGTGGGGCATCTCCCTCTTGGCCAATAGGCCGCGCCTTTCACCGGTTTGGAGAGAGACAACCATCATGACCTTGCGCAACATTTTGTTGGGCGCCACCATGCTGTGCGCCGGCACTACCCCCGTTATCGCTTTTGCTCAGGACGCCGCCCCCGCGGATACAGCGGTCGCGGTCGATGACACCGACTATGGCAATGACATCATCGTCACTGCCAGCAAGCGCTCGCAGACGCTGCAGGACACGCCGGTTGCCGTTTCGGTTACCTCGGCGGCGCAGCTCGAAGAATCGCAGATCCGCGACCTGATCGACCTGCAATCGTCGGTTCCCAGCCTTCGCGTTTCGCAGCTTCAGTCGAGCGCGAACACCAACTTCATCATTCGCGGCTTCGGCAATGGCGCCAACAACGCCGGTATCGAACCGTCGGTCGGCGTGTTCATCGACGGCGTCTATCGTTCGCGTTCGGCCGCCCAGATCGGCGACCTTCCCAATGTAGAGCGTATCGAAGTGCTGCGCGGGCCGCAGTCGACGCTGTTCGGCAAGAATGCGTCGGCGGGCGTCATCAGCATCGTCACGCAAAAGACGCAATATGAATTCGGCGGTTCAGCCGAAGTCACTTACGGCAATTTCACCGCAATTACCGTCAAGGGTGATGTCACC
>JAURVS010000137.1 GCA_030655355.1 Sphingopyxis sp. | reverse complement strand
AGCCCGCAATGATCGCAACGCGCTGCCCTTCGCCGACGGTGAGCAGGCCGTTGATCGCGCGCACGCCCATGTTGAGCGGCTTGGTTACGCGACCGCGGCGCAGCGGATTGACCTTGCGCCCGGCGAGCGGCCACTGGAATTGTGACTTGATCGGCGGGCGGCCGTCGAGCGGGTTGCCCTGCGCGTCCATGATGCGCCCGAGTAAGGTCTTGCCGACCGCGACCATCGAGCTCGCGCCATGCGGTTCGACCGGTGCGCCGGTGACCAGCGGCTTGTTGGTATCGAACGGCAGGACGAGGCTGCGGTGCCCGCGAAAGCCGACGACTTCGCCGTAGACATAGTCGTTGTCGGCCGACTTGATGCGGACGTTGCTGCCCAGCGGCTGCGGGAAACCCGAAACTTCGAGCATGATGCCCTCGTGCGAGACGAGGGTACCGATCCGGCGCGGGCTGGCGTTCGTCAGGTCGACAGGGTCGAGCAGCTGCTGCGCCGAAAGGGTGAGGCGGCGCGTCATGCGACTTCGCCGAGTGCAGCGCGCAGTTCGTCGAGATAGACCGCGCGGCCATGTTCGATCCAGCCGGTCGAGGTTTCGAGGCGGACGGTGCCGCGCATCATCGCGGGGTCGCTTTCGACCGCCAGCGTCAGCGGGCAGTCGGCAAGCAGCGCGGCGTCGTCGGGGTGTACCCACAAGGTGCGCGCCTTGTCGGCGTCGGCAACCATCGATGCGGCGGTTTCGGCTTGTGTCTGGAGCCACTCGGCGTCGATTGGCGCGTTCGCGACAATCTGGCGGACCAGCCGTTCGACGGTTTCGGCGATCAGCTGTGCGAGTTCTTCGCTCGGTTCGTCCTGCAGCGCTTCCGCGCCGGCAAGCAGCGCGAGAAGTTGGTGCCGCTCGGCGACAAAGCCGGCTTCCGCGACGCGCTGACCTTCGGCAAGGCCACGCGCGAACGGGTCGTCGAGATCGACGATGCTTTCGGTTTCGCTCTCGTCTTCGCGCACGTCGGCGGTGAAGGACAGCGGACGAAAACCGCTGGTGCGCGCCATCGCGTCGGCGAGCGCTACTGGGGAAAAGCCACTTTCGGTGGAACGATCAGACATAGTCGTCACCCCCGCCCGCGATCATGATTTCACCGGCGGCCGCCAATTGGCGCACGGCGGTCATGATGGTCTTTTGCGCATCGTCGACGTCGGCGCGCTTGACCATCGTCATTTCGGCCATTTCGTCGCGGATCGTTTCCGACGCGCGCTGCGACATGGTGGCAAGGCACATGTCGACCATGTCCTCGTCCGTGCCCTTGAGCGCGATCGCAAGCATCGCTGCGTCGACCGAACGCAACACGGTGCCAAGGCTCTTTTTGTCGAGGTCGCGCAGATTTTCGAAGATGAACATTTCTTCCTCGATCGTCTGGGCCAGCGCCCGGTCGTGCTTCTTCAACGAACGGAGTGTGCGTTCCGACAGCTGCTTCGGCATCTTCTTCATGATCTTGGCGACGTCGCTCGGACCGCCGATCGCCTGCTTGGCGACGCGCTGGCCGTCGACATTGGCGCTCGCGAGCACCGATTCGAGGTCTTCGATCGCGGCGGCGGGGACCGAGGTCAGCATCGCGGCGCGCAGCACCAGATCGGCTTGCAATCCTTCATCCAGCGTTTCGATTGCGCGCGCGGCGACGTCGGGGACCAGCACCGACAGGATCAGCGCGCCGACCTGCGGGTGCTCGCTGGCGAGCAGGCCGCTGATTGCATCGACGTCCATCCAGCGCAGGATTTCGAGCGAGGCGGCGCTGCGCTGCGGCGCGACGGCGGCGAGAATATTGTCGGCGCGGACGTTTCCGACCGCTTCGTTCATCACGGTGCGGATGCGCGTTTCGGCGCCGATCGCCAGCGCGCTGACGTCGCGGCTGCGCGTCACGAACCGGTCGAGCGCCTGTCCGATCTGCTGCTCGCTGGCGTTGGCGGTGTCGAACATCGCTTTCGCCAGCTGGCGCACTTCTTCGGGACCCAGTTGCTTCAGGATCGTCGCGGCTTCGCTTTCGTCGAGCAGCATCAGCAGGATCGCGGCGGCCGCCGATCCTTCGATAGCGGGCTTCGTCGGCGTCTGGTCGAGTTCGGCGGCGTCAGGCACGGGCGCCCTCCTGCATCAGGTGGCGGACGACCAGCGCCGCGCGTGCCGAGTCCTGACGGACGAAGGCGCGGACAAGGTTGGCGCGCGCTTCGTAGCTTGGCGCCTGCTCGATCATCTCGAGCGTGATTTCGCGGCCGCTCTGGCCGCTGGCGAGCGCCGGGCGGTCGGTTGCGGCCAAAAGCGTTTCCTCGATCGCGGCGTTGCGGTCGGCGCGCGCTGTGGCGCGTTCCTTTGCGGCGCGGATCATCGGGCGACCGATGAACAGGAAAGCCAGCAAAGCGGCGAGGATCGCGCCGACCTGCTGGATCAACGGCATGAACCAGCCTTGGTCGTAGAAAGCGGGTGTGGTGTCTTCGACCTGCACGAACGGACGCTGGTTGATCGCTACGAGGTCGCCGCGGGTCGCGTCAAAACCGATGGCGCCCTTCACCAGATTGTCGATCTTCGTCATGTCGGCTTGGGTCAGCGCTTTCTTGCCCTGATTGAGCGCGACCGCGACCGAGACGCGGCGAATCTTGCCCTGCGGCGAGTGGGTCACCGAAATCTCGCGGCCGACTTCATAAGCACGCGCGGCATTCTCGTTGCTTTCGGTGCCGGGCGCGGCGGCAGGAGCCGGCGCGGGTTGCGGCGCATTCGCTGTAACCGTGGTCGCCTGCGGCGGCTGGTTGGACAGCGCGCCGGGGATGCCGACGGCGGGTGCGGCGGCGGATCCACTGGTCGAGCGCGTAATCTGCTCGCTCCTCAGCGCGCGGTCGTTCTCGGGAAAACTTTCGCGCGTCGCCTGACTTTCGGACATGTCGACATCGGCGTGAACTTCGACGGTATAATTGCCGACGCCCAGCATCGGGCCGAGCAACGTGTCGAGGGCGCGGCGAAAACGGTCTTCGACCTGCACCTGCAACTGGAACGCCTTCATGTCGCCGCCCGATGCGGTATCGGACAACAGCGCGCCGCGCTGGTCGATGACCGACACCTGATCGGCGTTCATGCCGGGTATCGACGAGGCGACGAGAAAACGGATCGCCTGCACCTGACCGTCGGAAAGCGAGCGGCCGTTTTGCAGCGTCAGCATCACCGATGCGGTGGCGGGCTTGTCTTCGCGAACGAACAGGCTCGGTTCGGCGGCGGCGACATGGACGCGCGCGCTTTTCACCGAATCAATCGTTTCGATCGTCCGCGACAGGTCGGCTTCGCGCGCCGAACGCAGCGCTTCGCCTTCGATCGCGCGGCTGGACCCCATGGGCAGCGCCGCGATCAGGCTGTCGCCGCTCGGCGCCGCCTTGGGCAGGCCCTGACCGGCGAGCGCGATGCGCGCCTGATGCAGCTTGTTGGCGTCGACGGTGAGAGCGCCGGTGGTGGGATCGATGCTGTGCGCGATACCCTGCGTCTGGAGCGCGTCGGCGACGGCAGATTTGTCGGTGTCGTCGAGCCCGGCGAACAATTGCGCCTGCGGCGCCGACTGCATTGTGAAATAAGCGAGCGCGGCGATGCCGACCGCGGTCGTCATGGCGATGGCGGGCAGCGCGCGCTGCACAGCGGGTTGGCGGATGAAGCCGGTCAACGGTGCGAGGCGGCCGCCCAGGACGGGGGCGGGGAGGCGGTTCGCGGAGCCGTCGTCGACGGGCGTGAGGATCTGGGTCTCGGCCATGGGTTAAACCGGCATGTTCATGATGTCGCGATAGGCGGACAGCAGCTTGTTGCGGACCTGCAACGTGGTTTCGAAGCCGAGCGATGCTTTTTGACGCTCGATCATCACGCTGACGATGTCGTGCGTGTCGCCGCGCTCATAGGCTTCGCTGAGATTACTCGCCTTGGTCTGCTGGGTGTTGACCTGTTGCAGCGCATTGTTGATCGCGGCGCCGAAATCGGCGGTTCCGCCAGCGCCTTCGGTGCCGCCTTCGAGGCCGCCGATGCCGCCGCGACCAGCGGCGCGTTGCAGCGCCTGGTTCTGATTGAGGATCGAACTGCGCATCTGCAGCAGCCGGCTCGGGTCAATCGTGCTCATGGTTTCCATCCGTCCTGATGCGCGGCAATGCGCCGCACGCAAAGAACAATGCAAAGCGCGTGCCAAAAATTAAAATTACGCATTTTCAATGGATTAAAGGACTTGCCCTGTGCCTTTTCGGGGCTCCCGGCGTTTTTTTGACGCGGCAGGCTTAATCGCCCGGAGGCCTCGCCGTTACTGCTTTCGTGACCGCTCCTCGAGCCCTCACATCATGGGAATGGCCATCGAGGCCGGAAAGGAACAATATGACCGTCATCAACACCAACGTGAGCGCGCTTCGCGCCCAGAATAACTCGCGTGTTGCCAACCAGGCTCAGTCGCAGGCGATGGAACGCCTGTCGAGCGGCAAGCGCATCAACGCAGCGAAGGACGACGCCGCTGGTCTCGCCATCTCGACCCGTATGAATGCCAGCGCTCGCGGCATGACGCAGGCAATCCGTAACGCCAACGACGGCATTTCGCTGTCGCAGACCGCCGATACGGCCGCTGGCAGCATTTCGGACATCCTCGTTCGTATGCGTGAACTGGCCTTGCAGGCTTCGACCGGCACGAACGGCACTACCGATCGCGCTGCGATCCAGACTGAAGTCACCGCGCTGATCGCGCAGATCGGTGACGTTGCAACGCGCACGACCTTCAACGGCAACACGCTGATCAACGGCGGGACGTCGACCACCGATGGTTTCGACATCCAGACTGGCCTTAACGCGACCGAAGTCGTGAACATCCAGATTGCCGACCTCAGCGCAACGGGCCTCGGCGTCAACGCGCTCGACTTCTCGACCGCTGCTGGTGCCACGGGTGCGCTTGCGACGCTCGACACGGCGCTTCAGACGGTTGCGACCGAACGTGCAAACCTTGGTGCGCAGCAGAACCGTCTCACTTCGGCTGTCGACAATTTGACGTCGGGTGTCACGAATCTGTCGGAATCGAAATCGCGCATCGAAGACGCCGATTTCTCGGTTGAATCGACGAACCTCGCTGCCGCTGGCATCCTGTCACAGGCATCGACCGCGATGCTCGCTCAGGCGAACCAGAGCCAGCAGGGCGTGATGAACCTGCTCCGCGGCTAATATCCGCGAACAAGTTTCAGGCTATATTCGGTTGGTCCCTTAGATAGCCTGATCAGATGCCCCGGCCCCCACAGCCGGGGCATCATCTTTTTGCGAAAGCGCGGCACCAGCCCGCTCCCCACCACGGGGAGCGGGCTGGTGCCGTTTCGGGCGTCAGCCAGATAATAGCATCAATGAAAATCCCGAGACTTGGGCAGGATGCGGACGTCGCGTGGATGTCCATGTTTCGCCGCATAGCCGCGTGGGTGCTGCGGATGCTTGACTTCGTCGGCGCGGCAGAGGTCGGGATCGAAGCGCCGGTCGCTATCCAGCGTGTCGAGCATTTCGGTGCGATCGACGATCCGCGTCGCCATCAGATGGATGACGCCCTCCTTGCTTCGCTGCACCTCGCCCTCGGCAAGCATCAGCCGTGACGCCATGACCGCGCGGCGATAGCGCTCGAAATGCCGCGCCCATAGCAGGATGTTGACGACGCCGCCCTCATCCTCGAGCGTGATGAAGATCGCATTGCCCTTGCCGGGGCGCTGGCGGATCAGCACGACGCCTGCGGCGCGAACGATCGAGCCGTTTTTCGCCGCCATCACCTGCGCCGCGCTCAGCACCCCCTCGCGCTCGAAATCGGGGCGGAGGAACGCCATCGGATGGCCTTTGAGCGACAGCCGCGTCGTCTGATAATCGGTGAGCACATGCTCGACGAGCGGGGTAGGGGGCAGATCGGCATCGGCCTCGATACCCAGTTCATTCGTTTCGGCCGCGCCGAACAGCGGCAGCACGCCTTGCCGCACGCGGCGCGCATCCCAGAGCGCGGGGCGCCGGTCGAGCCCCATCGAGCGGCACGCGTCGGCATCGGCGAGCAGGCGCAGCGCGCGCGACGGCATATTGGCGCGGCGCGCGAGCTCTTCGACTGAGGCAAAGGGCGTCGTCCGGGCCGCGGCGATCTGCTCCGCCCACGCCTCGCGAAACCCGTCGACCTGCCGAAAGCCGAGGCGGAGCGCGAGGCTGCCGTCGGGCCGGGGTTCGAGGCTATTGTCCCAAGTGCTGGCATTCACATCGATCGCGCGGACCTCGACATCATGTTCGCGCGCATCGCGCACGAGCTGTGCGGGGGCATAAAATCCCATCGGTTGCGAATTGAGGAGGCCGCAGGTGAAGACGGCGGGGTGATAATGTTTGATCCATGAGGAGACATAGACGAGCCGCGCGAAGGATTGGGCATGGCTCTCGGGAAAACCATAACTCCCAAAGCCTTCGATCTGTTTGAAACAGCGTTCGGCGAAGTCCTTTTCATATCCGCGGGCAACCATGCCGCCGACCATCTTCTCGCGAAAATTGTCGATCGTCCCGACGTTGCGAAAGGTCGCCATGGCGCGTCGCAGACCATTGGCTTCTTCGGGTGTGAATCCCGCAGCGGTGATCGCGAGATTCATCGCCTGCTCCTGAAAGAGCGGCACGCCATACGTGTGGCCCAGAACTTCGCGCAGTTCATTCGGATCATGCGGCGGAGCAGGCGAGGGATAGTCGACCTCTTCTTCCTCGTTTCTCCGACGTAGATAGGGATGCACCATGTCGCCCTCGATCGGTCCGGGGCGGACGATCGCCACCTGCACGACAAGATCATAAAGTTTGCGGGGCCGGAGGCGTGGAAGCATGTTGATCTGCGCGCGGCTTTCGACCTGAAAGACGCCGATGCTGTCGCCCTTGCACAGCATGTCGTAGACCGCTTGATCCTTGGAATCGATGTCGAGTTCGAGCGTGTGGTCGCCCAGCCCATGCTCGCGCATCAGATCATAGCATTTGCGGATGCAGGTCAGCATCCCGAGCGCGAGCACATCGACCTTCATCAGCCCGAGTGCGTCGATATCGTCCTTGTCCCATTCGATGAAAGTGCGATCGTCCATCGCAGCATTGTGGATCGGTACCAGTTCGTCGAGCCGACCCTGCGTCAGCACGAAACCGCCGACATGCTGCGACAGATGGCGGGGGGCTTTCAGCAATTCGCCGACGAAGCGGTGCAATCGCTCGATATCGCCATTGTGCGGATTGAGCCCCGCCTCGATCAGTCGCTCGACCGGCACGTCGTCGCCCCAGCTTCCCCAGCTGGTGTCGGCGAGCCGCGCAGTCACATCCTCGCTGAACCCCAGCGCCTTGCCGACCTCGCGGATTGTGCTGCGCGGGCGGTAGTGGATGACGGTTGCCGCGATCGCGGCGCGGTCGCGACCATAGCGGCCATAGATATACTGGATGACTTCTTCTCGCCGCTCATGCTCGAAGTCGACATCGATGTCGGGAGGCTCGTCGCGCTCGCGCGAAATGAAACGCGAAAACAGAAGTTTGTTCGTTATCGGATCGACTGATGTCACACCGAGCAGAAAGCAGACAATCGAATTGGCAGCGGAGCCGCGACCCTGGCAAAGAATGGGCGGTTCCTGTGCGCGGGCAAAGCGGACGAGATCGTAGACGGTCAGAAAATAATAGGCATATTTCTTCTGCCGGATCAGCCGCAGTTCGCTGCCGATATGTTTGCGGATGTTGGGCGTGAGCGCGCCGTAGCGCTTTTCTGCCGCGGTCTTGACCAGATGGTGGAGATAGGAAAACGGCTTCCACCCCTCGGGCACCGCCTCGTGCGGATATTCGTAGCGCAGGTCGTCGAGGTGAAAGTCGATGCGCCCGAGCAGCTTGATGCTTTGCTCGATCGCTTTTGGATGTCCCCTGAACAGGCGCATCATTTCGGCGGGAGCCTTCAAATGGCGTTCGCCATTGGCGCGAAGCCGCTTGCCCGCTTTCTGGACCGTCGTGCCTTCGCGGATGCTGGTGATGATGTCGTGCAAGGGGCGCTGCTCGACTGTCGCATAAAGAGCGTCATTGGTCGCGAGCAGCGGGACGCCCGTTGCCGCCGACAGGCGTTCGCGTTCGACCAGCCGCCGCGCATCGGCGCCCGACCGCGACATTGTCGCGGCCAGCCATAGCGACTTGCGCCGCGCCTGTTTGAGTTTGCGGAGCAGCGCTTCATCGCCGTCGGTTGCGATCAGCAACAGCTCGTCACATTGTTCGAGCAGATCGGCGAGATAGAGAATGGAATCGCCCTTCTCGGCGCGCAAATTGCCCGTCGAGAGAAGCCGCGTCAGCCGGCCCCAGCCGGTGCGGTTGACCGGATAGGCGACAATGTCCGGCGTGCCGTCGGCAAAGACGAGCCTTGCGCCGACCACCAGCCGGAAGTTCGCGACGCTTTCAGGCTGCTTGACCTGCAGCTCCTTCAGGAACGCCCAAGCCCGCACCACCCCCGCCACGCTGTTGCGATCGGCGATGCCGATGCCGGGCATGCCCAGCGCGATCGCCTCGGCCACCATATCGGCGGGATGCGATGCGCCGCGCAGGAAGCTGTAGTTGGTCGCCGCGACCAGTTCGGCGAAGCTTGTCTGGGGGCCCGTTTCGGGGCCCGGGGCGGGCGCCTCGCTCATGCGAAGACCCCGTGGATATACCAGCGCGGATTGTCCTTCTCTTCATAAAGGCCGTGGCGAAAGAGCCAGAAGCGGCGGCCTTGCGCATCCTCGACGCGGTAATAATCGCGCGTCAGTCCGGCATTGTCGCGGCGGCGCCACCATTCGGCGGCGATGCGTTCGGGGCCTTCGTAGCGGTGGATCGCGTGCGTCGCGCGGCGCCAGCGGAAGTGATGCGGCGGACCGTCGGGGACTTCGGCGATCACTTCGATCGGTTGCGGCGGGTCGAACAGGTGAAAGGGGCGCGTCGGCGGTTCGCCTTCTTCGGGCGCGGGCCAGGGCTGCGGCGCGGGGGCTTCGATCGCGGGCAGTTCGAGCTGTGCCTGCTCGGGAATATGGGTGTCGGCGGGGCGCAGCCGCCGCACGCGCCCGCGGCCGAGGCGCGTCGTCAGCCGGTCGGCGAGTTCGTCGATTTCGGTGTCGCGTACCGTGCCGCCCTCGAGCTTCAATTGCGTCGCCGCGAGCCGTTCGAGTCTCGGCACGACGAGGCGGATCATGTCGAAGCCGAAGCCGGGATCGAGCGGGTCGCGCAAGCTGTCCATACGCTCGGCAAAGAGGCGCATCACGAGGCGCGCGTCGCGCGTCGGGTGCCCGGTTTCGATCGCGATGCTGCGCGCCAGCCCGTCGCTGCGAAAGAAGGTCGCGCGAAAATGGCGCCCGCCGCAGCCGCGCTTGGCCAGCTCTTCGATCGCTTCGCCGGCGAGTTCGGCGAGGATCTTTGCGGCATGCGCCATGCTGGCGATCGGTTCGGCAAAACGGCGTTCGGCAGCGACTGGCGGCGGCTTGATGCGCGGGTCGAGCGGGCTGGGGGCATCGCCGAGCAGGCGGCGCAGCGCGGTCGCGGCGTCGGCGCCGAAGCGCGCCGCAATATTCGCCATCGGGCGGCTCGCAAGGTCGCCGATCGTCTTGAGTCCGGCGCGGACGAGCGCAGTTGTCGCTTCGCTTTCGAGTTCGAGCGCGGCGACGGGCAGGCGGCGGATCGCGCTGGCTTCGTCGGGGGCGGGGCGCGTCTGATAGCGCGCGAGCGCGCGCGCGGCGTCGGCGGTGGGGCCGAGCGCATGGCGCAGCGTCATGCCGAGCCGCGCGAGCCGCATCTCGGCATCGGCGATCAGTCCGGCCTCGCTGCCGAACAGATGCACTGCGCCCGCGATATCGAGGATCAGCCCGTCGGGGGCGTCGAGCGCAACGAGCGGTGTGTAGCGCGCGCAGCCTTGCGCCAGCCGGTCGAGCCAGTCCTGATCGAGCGTCTGGTCGTGGGGAATGGCGGCAAGTTCGCCGACCTGCGCGCGCGCATCGGCGAGCGACATGCCGGGGCGCAGCCCGACCGCCAGCGCTGCCGCGTCAACGCTCGCGAGGCGCATTGCGCCGCGCTGTTTCTCGGTGAAGACGAGCGGCGCGTCAGGCGGCTGCGGCGCCGTGCGAAGCCATCGCTCGGCGGGCAGCCAAGGGAAGAACAGCGCCAGATAGCGCCGGGTCCCCGAAGCATTTTTCGTCATGATTCCAATCCAATTGCCAGCGCATGCCGGCAGGACCGCCGCGCCAGCGCAGCAGTTCGAGGTCGAAGGCGGGGGCGCCGGGGGCATTGGCTTCGAGCGCGCGCGAGGGAGAGGCGGCGATGCTCCAGCGCGTTTCGGCGACGCTCGGCGTCGGGACGGCATTGAGGCGGAGCATCAGCAACGTAGTGCCCGCATCGCGCGCGCCCAGTGCAAGGCGCCGTCCCGCGGTGAGATCGAACAAGGGGAATTTGCCCCAGCTTTCGACGATGACGGCGGCCGATCCCGCGCAGCGCACGGCATCATTCGCGCAGGCGAGCAGCATTTTCGGGTCGGCGGCCTCGACGAGGAGCAGCCGATCGGGATCACCGCCGAGTTCGGCGATCCCCGGCGCATAGATATGGCCGGTGCGGCGCCCCGCATCGACGGTTCGCAGCCACAGCAAAGGCGCTTTGTCGGGCGTGCGAAGTGCGACGAGCGCAGCGAATGCGGCAGCGCTGGTCGCATCAAGCGCATCGGCGGCGAAAAATTCATGGACGCGGCCGATCGCGAGCCCGCCGCCGACCGCTGTGTCGAACTTGGCATGCCCGGTCGCCAGCCAACCCTCGGCCGGGCGGCTTTCGAGGCCACCATTGGTGGCCAGCCGGGCGATGCGTTTGCGCAGCCCGGCGAGTTGGGAAGACGACTCGCGCATATATGTTCCTGATTTGTTCTATTAGCGCGCGAGCGGAGGGGATTGTCAAGGAGAGTCGGCTTCGATTGCCAACCGGACTTGATCTGAGGTCGCTTCTGCTGGCGTGTCCGTGGACCCCGGACGAAGTCTGAGATTGTTTGATCGAGCAAGTCAGCGTTCCCCGGCGAAAGCCGGGGCCCAGAAGGCACAGCGCTGCGCCGCGTGGACCCCGCTTTCGCCGGGGAACAGAATATTATTTGTCGCAAGGGGCCATGCCCGGATCAAGTCCGGGGTAACGAAGCGGATTAGGGATTGGGCGTCGTCGAGCCCGCGGCGCTGTCACCGCCCAGCGCGCGGAACAAGGCGATTCGTGTCTGCGCGAGCAGGAGCTGCGTTCCGATCTCGCTCCGCCGTGCCGAATAAAGACTGCGCTGCGCGTCGAGGCTGGAAAGGAAGCTGTCGACCCCGCCCTTGTAGCGGGCGTCGGTGAGCATCGCGGTGTCGGCGGCGGCCTCGCTGTTGGCCGCTGCGGCGCGGACGCGTTCGGCGATCGTGCCCTGCACCGCGAGCGCGTCGGCGACCTCGCGGAACGCAGTCTGGATCGCGCCTTCATAGCCCGCGAGCGCGGCATCGCGCTGCGCTTCGCTGACCGCAACACCCGCGCGGCGGCCGCCCGCGTCGAAAATCGTCGCGGTGGCATCGCCGCCAGCCGACCAGCTGAAGGCGCCGCTGTCGAACAGACCCGGCAGCGCATTGCTGGCGAAACCAAGCAGCCCGGTCAGCGAGATCGACGGAAAGAGCTGCGCGCGCGCGACGCCGATATCGGCATTGGCCGCGCGCAGGCCATATTCGGCCTCGATCACGTCGGGACGGCGGAGGAGGATTTCGGAGCTGACCCCGGCGGGCAACGACACGATCGTGGATGTGACTTCGGTTAGGCCCGCAGGAAGCAGCGAGCAGTCGATATCGCCGCCGACGAGCAGCCGGATCAGATTTTCATCCTGCGCGAGCGCGGTGCGCTGCTGCGCGATCGAATCCTCGGCGGTCGCGAGGATCTGCTCGGCCTGTCGCAGATCGGTGCGCGGCGCGACGCCGCCATCGAGCCGCGCCTTGGTCAGTCGCACGCTTTCGCGCGCATTGGCGGCGGTGTCCTCGGCAATTTTGAGCAGATCGCGATCGGCGCCATAGGTCGCCCACGCATCGGCAAGGTTTGCGATCAGCGCAAGCCGCACGGTGCGTGACGCAGCCTCGGTGCCTAGCGCGCGATTGCGATCGGCCTCGGTCGCATTGGCGAGTTTGCCGAACAGGTCGAGTTCGAACGCGGTGATGCCGCCGCGCAGCGAGAAATCGCCGCCGCTGTTGCCGGCGCTGCCGTTATTGTCCGAATAGCCCGCTCCCGCGCTGATCCCGACTTCGGGAAATTGCCCCGAACGCGTGACACGAACCTGCGCGCGCGCCGCCGCGACATTCGCATAGGCGACGCGCAGGTCGCGGTTGTTCGCGAGCGCCTGATCGGCGAGCGATTGCAGCCGCGGATCGGTGAACACGCTTTTATACGAGAGGATCGGCAGCGCCGCTTCGCTTTGTAGCAGATAGGCGTCGCCGAGCGGCCAGCTTTGCGGGACCGGCGGGGTCGGAAGAACCGTCTTCGGCGCGAGCGAGCAGCCAGCGAGCATCAGCGTGCCGGCGAGCAAGAGGATATGGGGGCGGATCATGCCGGCATCTCCGGTCCCGTTACATCCTTGCGCTTGCCGAAGCGTGCGCGAACCGCCGCGAGCCCGTCGCGGACGCCGCGGCGAACAAGAACGAAGAACAGCGGAATGAAGAAGATGGCGAGGAATGCCGCAGTGAGCATCCCGCCGATCACCGAGGTGCCGATCGCGACGCGGCTGTTCGCGCCTGCGCCGGTCGCAATCGCGAGCGGCAGCACGCCGAAGATGAAGGCAAAGCTTGTCATCAGGATCGGGCGCAGACGGATGCGCGCCGCAGCGATCGCCGCCTCGATCACACGCTTGCCCTTGCGTTCTTCCTGCTCGGCGAACTCGATCATCAGGATCGCATTCTTCGCCGCGAGGCCCATCGTCGTGAGCAGGCCGATCTGCAGATAGACGTCATTCTCGAGCCCGCGCAGGCTCACCGCGAACACTGCGCCGATCAGCCCCAGCGGGATGACGAGCAGCACCGCGAGCGGGATCGACCAGCTTTCGTAAAGCGCTGCGAGGCACAGGAAAACGACGAGCAAAGACAAGCCATAGAGCAAGGGCGCCTGCCCCGACGAGAGGCGCTCCTGATAGGAAGATCCCGACCAGGCGACGCTGGTGCCGGGAATTTCATTCGCCATGCGCTCCATTTCGTCCATCGCTTCACCCGAGCTGGTGCCGGGCGAAGGCTGGCCTGAAATTTCGAAAGCGGGGACGCCCTGAAAACGCGAGCTGCTGCTTGGCGTTGTCGACCAGCCGGTCTTGGCAAAGGCCGAGAAAGGCGACATGCCGCCGTCGGCCGAGCGGACATACCATTGGCTAAGGTCTTCAGGTTTTGCCCGATAAGGCGCATCACCTTGGACATAGACGCGCTTCACGCGGCCCTTGTCGATGAAGTCGTTGACGTAACGGCCGCCCCACGCTGTCGCGAGAGTCGCGTTCACGTCGGCATTGTTGATGCCATAAGCGGTCAACCGCTGGGTATCGACATCGATCTTCAACGTTGCCACGTCGGGAAGATCGCCGAGGCGCACGGCGGTCAGCTTGGGATTTGCATTTGCCTCGGCGAGCAATTTTTCGCGGGCTTCGACGAATTGGGCGCGGCTCATGCCGCTGCGATTCTGGAATTGCATCGTAAAGCCCGATGAATCGCCGAGGCCGCGCACTGCGCCGGGGACGAGCGCGAAGATCTGCGCGTCGCGCAGCCCGCTGAGCGCCTTGCGCGCGCGTTCTGCGATCGCTTCAGCGGTGTTTTCCTTGCCCGGCCGGTCGTCCCAATGGGTGAGATTGACGAAGCCCTGGCCGGTGTTCTGCCCCGCCGCGCCGCCGCCGCCGCCGCCCGCGATCAGGAACAGCGTCTGCGTGTTCGCCTTTTCATGCGTGAGCATATATTTTTCGATCTCGTCGCGCACTTCGAGTGTCCGACCCTGCGTCGCACCGGCAGGCAGTCGGAACTGGACCTGGACGCGCCCCTGATCCTCGTTGGGAAGGAAGCCGCTGGGCAGGCGCAGGAAGAGGAGCGCGAGCACGACGAGGAGGACCGCATAGATGCCGAGGAACAGCCATTTGCGATCGACCACCTTGGTCACGCTGCCGACATAGCGATCGACCGTGCGGTCGAAGCGGGTGTTGAAGCCGTTTTTGGCGCGCTCGAAAAAGACATGCACGCGGGGGAAGCGTCCCCCGTCGGCGGGTGCGTCGCCGTGGCTCTTCGGCTTGAGCAAGGTCGAAGTCAGCGCGGGGCTGAGGATCAATGCGACGAGCACCGACAGCGCCATTGCCGAGACGATGGTGACCGAGAATTGGCGATAGATGACGCCGGTCGATCCGCCGAAAAACGCCATCGGCAGGAACACGGCGGAGAGAACGAGCGCAATTGCGATCAGCGCGACCTGCAATTCCTTCATCGACTGCACCGTCGCGTCGCGGGCCGACATGCCGGGATTTTCTTCCATCAATCGCTCGACATTTTCGACGACGACGATCGCGTCATCGACGAGCAGGCCGATCGCCAGGGTCAGCCCGAACAGCGTCAGCGTATTGATGCTGAACCCCAGCATATAGAAGATCGCAAACGTGCCGAGCAACACGACGGGCACCGCGATCGCGGGAATCAGCACCGCGCGCCAGCTTTGCAGAAAAACGAACATCACCAGGATGACGAGCAGGATCGCTTCGAACAGCGACTTTTGCACTTCGCTGACGGACAATTTGATGAAGGCGGTTGCGTCATTGGCATAGCTGTAGGCCAGCCCGTCGGGGAAATCGCCGGAGAGTTCCTCCATGCGTGCCTTCACCCGGTCGGCGGTTTCGAGCGCGTCGGAGCCGGGCGACAGCGAAATCGACATGCCTGCGCCGGGATGGCCGTTGATCCGGCTGACCGCGGCATAACTTTCAGCGCCAATCTCGACGCGCGCGATATCCTTGATCCGCACGCTCGACCCGTCGGGCAGGGTCTTCAGCACGATATTTTCAAATTCGGGGACGGTCTGCAGTCGCGATTGGGCGGTGACCGTTGCGTTGAGCATCTGTCCCTGCGGCGAGGGCAGGCCGCCGACTTCGCCCGCCGCGACTTCACTGTTCTGCGCGGTGATCGCCGAAATGACTTCGCTTGGCATCAGCGACACCGCGGCAAGGCGCTGGGGGTTGAGCCAGATGCGCATCGCATGCGGGGCTCCGAAGATATTGACCTCGCCGACCCCCTCGATCCGCGACAGAGGGTCCTGGATGTTCGACGCCATATAGTCGGACACATCCTGATTGACGCGCGTGTTCGTCGAATCATAGACGCCGACGAGCAGCAGCGTGTCCGAATTGGACTTGGTGACGCGAATGCCCTGGCTCTGCACCTGCGCCGGCAAGCGTGACAGCGCCGACTGAATCTTGTTCTGGACCTGCACCTGCGCGATGTCGGGGTCGGTGCCCTTGGCAAAGATGGCGGTGATGTTCGCCTGTCCGCGCGAGCTCGATTGCGAGCTGAAATAGAGCAGGCCGTCGATCCCCGTCAGCTGCTGTTCAAGCACCTGCGTGACGCTATTCTCGATCGTTTCGGCCGACGCGCCCGGATAAGTTGCGCGGATATTGACCTGCGCCGGGGCAATGTCGGGATATTGCTCGACCGGCAGCAGATACAGCGCGCCGGCGCCCCCCAGCATGACGATGATCGCCAGCACCCAGGCGAAGATCGGCCGGTCGATGAAGAGGCGCGACATAGGGCTTTACTTGCCTTTTTCTGCGGCGCTGCCGCCCTTGGCCGGTCCCACCCGTTGGACGCTGCTTGCGGGAACCGGCTTGATCGGCGCGCCCTGTCGCAGATTGCCGACCCCCTGTGTAATGACGCGCTCGCCGGGCTTCAGCCCGTCGGTGACGACCCAGTTCGCGCCCACCGTGCGATCGGCGACGATCTTCCGCCGCGCCGCCTTATTATCCTTGCCGACGAGATAGACGAACGCCGATCCGTCGAAATCGCGCTGCACCGCTGCCTGCGGCAGCAGGATTGCCGCGGGGTTCACCGCCTGATCGAACAGCGCGGTGACGAACATGCCGGGGAGCAAAATCCCCTTGGGATTGGGGAAGCGCGCGCGCAGCGTGATCGTGCCGGTCGCTTCATTAACCGTGACGTCCGAGAATTGGACCGTCCCGGCAAAGCCATAAGCGCTTCCATCCTCGAGCCGCAGGCGCACACTCGTATTCCCCGCCGCCACGCCGCCGCTTTCGATCGCCTGACGCAGCGTCGTCAGTTCAGCGCTCGACTGCTGCATGTCGACATACATCGGATCGGTCTGCTGAATCACGGCAAGCGGGGTTGTCTGGCTCGCGCTGACGAGTGCGCCGGGGGTGGCGAGGCTGCGCCCGATGCGGCCGCTAATCGGCGCGGTGATCGTCGCAAAGCGCAGGTTGATGCGCGCGGTTTCGAGCGCGGCGTTGTTCTGCGCGACTGCGGCGCGCGCCATCCGCGCCTGCGCCAGCGCGTCGGTATAATCCTGTTCGGCGACCGCCTGCATCTTGGCGAGCGGCTCAAGCCGCCGCGCGCGTTCGTCGGCGGCCTGTGCGCTTGCGCGCGCGCTGGCGAGATTGGCGGCGGCCTGATCGACCCCTGCTTGATAGAGGCTCGCGTCGATCTGATAGAGCGGCTGACCCGCACGGACAAAGCCGCCTTCGGTGAACAGGCGGCGACGAATCAGTCCGTTGACCTGCGGCCGGACTTCGCTCGTTTCAAACGCGACCGTTCGCCCGCCGAGCGACGACGTGACGGGCACCGCCTGCACCGTGACGGCGACGTAGCCGACTTCGGGGGCGCCGCGGCCACCCTTTTCCTCTTGCGCCGTACAGGCGGCGAGAGCCAGCGTCATGGCACACAGGGCTCCGGCGAGGAGCAGCGGCCTCTTGTTCAGCATAGGCGGTAAATCTCGTTTCAAGCCGCAGGATCGGCGTTCTGCCCTCTATTCAAGCCATTGATGGGCCCATGCAAGCGCTTTCCGGCCTTTGCGACAAAGTACGACAATTGTTCGTCGATGACGCCAATTTCTCCGACGAGCGTCATGGCTTAGCAATTGACACCGGTTACCATTGATATTAGCGAGGAGGCATCAACGAAAATTCCAACTGAGGATGCCCGCATGTTCGCCAAAACCTATCACGCCACTCATCCCGATATGATGGAGTGCGTCGACAATGACGCGCTGCGCGACCGCTATCTGGTTTCCGGCATGTTCGAGGATGGCGCGGTCAACCTCAACTATTCGCACAATGAACGCTTCGTCATTGGCGGCGCGGTGCCGAAGGGTGGGGCGCTCAAGCTGCCCGACCAGACCGTCCCGGCGTCGGCGGCGGGGCACCCGTTCCTCGAGCGTCGCGAAATGGCGGCGGTCAATATCGGCACCGACGGCGCGATCAGCGTCGATGGCCAGCGCTTCGAGATGAAGAACAAGGAATGCCTCTATATCCCGATGGGATCGAAAGAGATCTTGTTCGAAGGCGACGGCGCGCGCTTCTATCTCGCTTCGCTTCCGGCGCACAAAATATGCCCGATCAAGCATATCACGCTCGATCAGGCGAATCCGCTCGCGCGCGGCGACCTTGCCAACTCGAACCAGCGGACGATCTATCAGCTCGTCATTCCGGGCGTCTGCGAAAGCGCGCAGCTGTTGCTCGGCCTGACGGTGCTCGAAGAGGGCAGCGTCTGGAACACGATGCCGCCGCATCTTCACGACCGGCGCAGCGAAATCTATCTCTATTTCGAGCTGCCCGAGGCGAATGACCGCATCTTCCATTATATGGGCGAACCCGATTCGATGCGGCACATCGTGATC
>JAURVS010000130.1 GCA_030655355.1 Sphingopyxis sp. | reverse complement strand
CCAACTTCATCCGCGCGCTCGAAGCGATGGGTTCGGTCGGAAAGGCGGCTCGCGCCGTCAGCATGGGCCGCGCGTCCGCCTATCGCCTGCGCGAACGGCCAGAGGCCGTCAGCTTTGCAGCCGCGTGGGACCGCGCGATCTTCATGGGACGGACGCATCAGTTCAGCATCGCGATGGACCGCGCGCTCAACGGCGTCACGATCGTCCGCGTGCTAAAGGGCGGCGCGATCGATGTGAGCGGCGGCCCCGACATGACAGTCGTCAATGCCGTCCTGCGCGACGAGAGCTTTCCTAAAGCGACAAAGGAGACAATCTGAACGCGTGCATGCGAGTCTTTTGTCGCTTTAACGCCAAAATAAAGACCCGCCCCCAGGCCCATGTCCCCGGGAGCGGGCCTGCGACCCGTCCTCTAACCAGCGACCGCTATCCCCGCGGCATGATGCGGGAACAGCGGCGCCGAAGATCAGGCGAGGTCGAAACGGTCGGCGTTCATCACTTTGGTCCAGGCCTTGATGAAGTCCTTCACAAACTTCTCCTCATGACCTTTTTCGGCATAGACTTCGGCGGTGGCACGAAGCTGCGAGTTCGACCCGAAGATCAGGTCGGTTCGCGTTGCGCGCCAGCGCTCGGTGCGCCCGCCGCGATCATAGCCGATGAACTCTTCATCGGCGCTGGTGTCGACGACTTCCCACAATGTGTCCATGTCGAGCAGGTTGACGAAGAAATCGTTGGTCAACTGGCCGACGCGGTTCGTGAACACGCCTTCCGTCTTGCCGCCCTGATTGGCCCCAAGGACGCGAAGTCCCCCGAGCAACACGGTCAGCTCGGGCACCGACAGGCCGAGCAAAGACGCGCGATCGAGCATCAACTCCTCGGTCTTCACGCTGTGCTTCGTCTTGAGGTAATTGCGGAAGGCGTCAGCCTGTGGCTCCATCACGTCAAAGCTCTCGGCATCGGTCCACTCGGCCGTCGCATCGCCGCGGCCGCCGGTGAACGGCACCGAAACGTTGAAGCCTGCATCCTTCGCGGCCTTTTCCACCGCCGCCGTCCCGGCGAGGACGATCGCGTCGGCGAGCGACAGCGATCCGCGCAGTTCGTTGATCTTGCCGAGCACTTTGGCAAGCTCGGCCGGATCATTGACCGCCCAATCCTTTTGCGGCGCCAGCGCGACGCGTGCGCCATTGGCGCCGCCGCGATGGTCGGACTTGCGATAGGTCGAGGCCGATGCCCAAGCTGCCTTGACGAGTTCGCCGACGCTGAGGCCCGATCCGAGGATCGCACTCTTGAACGACGCCACATCGCCGTCGGACGGCTTGGTTCCGGCCGGGACCGGGTCCTGCCAGATCAGGTCTTCGGCGGGCACTTCGGGGCCGAGATAGCGTCCCTTGGGGCCCATGTCGCGGTGGCAGAGCTTGAACCACGCCCGCGCAAAGGCGTCCTTGAACGCTTCATGGTCGTTACGGAACTTCTCCGAAATCTTGCGATAATCGGGGTCGACCTTCAACGCCATGTCGGCGGTCGTCATCATCGTCGGCACCTTCTTGCCCGGATTATGGGCATCGGGGGCCTTGTCTTCTTCCGACTGGTTGATCGGCTGCCACTGCTGAGCGCCTGCAGGGCTGCGGACGAGTTCATATTCATAGTCGAGCAGCAGGCGGAAATAATTCTCCGACCATTCAGTCGGCGTGTTCACCCACGCGCCTTCGATGCCGCTCGTGATTGCATGCGCGCCCACCCCTGTTTCGAAGCTGCTCGTCCACCCGAGACCCTGAAGCGCGATGTCCGAACCCTCCGGCGCGTCGCCGACGAGGCTCGCGTCGCCCGCGCCGTGCGCCTTGCCGAACGTGTGACCGCCCGCGGTCAATGCGACGACTTCCTCATCGTTCATCGCCATGCGTTCGAAGGTGACCTTCATATCGCGCGCCGACAAAAGCGGATCGGGATTGCCGCCCGGTCCTTCGGGATTGACGTAGATCAGCCCCATTTGGATCGCAGCGAGGGGATTTTCGAGGTCGAGTTCTTTGTCGGGGTCGATACGTGTCTGCACGCCATCGCTGACCCACAGATCCTCAGCACCCCAGTAAATGTCGCGCTCGGCTTCATAAACATCGGCGCGGCCGCCACCGAAACCGAACACCGGACCGCCCATCGATTCAATCGCGACATTGCCGGTCAGGATGAACAGATCGGCCCAGCTGATCTTGCTGCCATATTTCTGTTTGATCGGCCACAACAGGCGGCGCGCCTTGTCGAGATTGCCATTGTCGGGCCAGCTGTTGAGTGGCGCAAAACGCTGCTGCCCGCTGTTGGCACCGCCGCGACCGTCGGCGGTGCGATAGGTGCCCGCAGCATGCCAGGCCATGCGGATGAAGAACGGCCCATAATGGCCATAGTCGGCGGGCCACCACGGCTTGCTGTCGGTCATCAGCGCCGTGATGTCCGCTTTCAGCGCCTGATAGTCGAGCAGTGCGAACGCCTTGGAATAGTCGAAATCCTCGCCCATCGGGTCGGGCGAAGCGCCACCCTGATGCAGGATTTCAAGCGGCAGCGCATCTGGCCACCAATCCTTGTTCGTGCGGCCGAGCAGGCCGCGGCTCTTACCGACCGGGCAGCCTTTTGCCGGATCGATTGGGGTCTGGTCATTCATGCAGTCTCTCCTTTTATGTTTATCGGAAAGTGTTGCGCAGGCCGATGACCGGCGCATGACGAGCGGGCGATTTTCTCGATCGCCGAATGGCTACCGGTGCTGGCGCGTGGCGAGTCGATGCCGTGATCCTTTCGCTCTGACCGGTGGACGATAGGCCGCGCTTTCCAATCGACCTAAACGAATAAGCTGAATTCAGTGATTGAGTGGTCCGATCAGAACGAGGGAGACGCGGAGATGTTTGCAAAGCTCGTCGCAGAACCGCCACGCCCCGGCGAAAGCGCGACAAGTTGCGGAACATCGGCGACGCGGGGCGGGTTGGTCGGATGCCGCTGCATGATCTCATGCACGGCGCAAGGAGATGGAAAGTGGCTAACAACCCCAACCAGCAGAATGAGAAGAAACCGCAGGCGGATCAGACTGATGAGCAACGCCGCCAGCAGCAGCAGCAGGGTGGCCAGGATCGCCAGCCCGGCAGCGATAAGCGTCCCGATCAGGGCCGCGACACCCCACAGCAGCGCTGACGCGGTCAGCTTGCACGAGAAAGGGCGGCCCCGCGGGGCCGCCCTTTTCTGTTACCGACGAAAATCCGCCTTAGAAGCTGAACTTGACCGTCCCGCCCCACGTCTGCGGATCGCCCGGCTGGCCGGCAATCAGACCGACGTTGCCCGGCGCGACCTGCAGCGTTTCGATATAATTCACATCGAAAGCGTTGCGGACCCAGCCGAACACGTCAAATCCGTCAGCACGGAAGCCGACGCGGAAGTTGGTCAGCCCATAGCCTTTGACGTCAGTGTAGATCGACGGCGAGGCATTGGAATTCCAATGCGAGCGATAATTGCCGTCGACGCCCAGATAGATTTGGCCATCTTTCGCCAGCAACGTCACCGGCGCATTTGCCTCCGCACCATAAGAGAAGGCAAATTTCGACACGCCGGGCAGATCGAACCCGGAAATATCGCACTGACGCGGGCTAAGCGCACCGGGAACCCCCGGCTGCGAATAGTCGGGCGCCGCGCCGACCGCCTGGAGCGTACCGCCCGAAAGCTCGGGCGGGCATGGTGCGTTGACGAACTTCTTGTATTTGGCGTCGGTGTAGGCACCATTGGCATAGGCCGTGAACCGGTCGTTCACGCGGACCTTGAAGTCTGCCTCAACACCTTGCGAAACGACCTTCTCGGCATTGGCCAGATAACCGCGGACGGTGCCGAACTGGCCGCCGTTCACGGTTGCTTGGAAATTCTTGATCTCGGTGCGGAACGCCGAGAGGTTGAATGTCGCCTGGCGGTTGAAGAAGGAGGTTTTGAGACCGACCTCGAAGTGGTTGACCGATTCCGGCTTCACCGTGCTCGCCGAAAGTTCGGGGAGGTTCGTGGCACTATTGAGCGGCAGGCCGTTCTGATTGATTCCGACCGTCTTGAAGGTCTTCGCATAGGTCGCATAAGCGAGGATGTCCGGCGTGACCTTGTAGTTGATGTTGAAGTCGTAGCTGAAGTTCCAGTCGCTGACCGACGGCGACGTGCTCTGCGGCTGGTATACGCCGCACTGGGCGGCAAGCGCGCTGTTCGCAGCCAACGGCGGGGTGCAGTTGATGACCTGACCCGCCCCGTTCGTTACGACGCGTTCGTAGAAGCCCGATTTCTTGTCGTAGTTGATGCGGATGCCCGGCTGGATCGTCAGCTCGGGTGTGATCTTGTAGCTCGCCTGACCATAGAGCGCCGCGCTGGTGCTCTTGAGGAACTGGGTGTTCGTGGCAGTCAGGCCGTTGAGCACCGCGGGATTGGCTGCACCCTGCGCGGCCGTCAGGCTCCACAGGCTCGCGTTAGGACCTTGCTGCTCGGTGCCTTGTGTGTCGATCCGCTGCTTGAAACCAAACAGGCCGACAACAAAGTCGAGCTTATCGCCAGAATAATTGTAGCGGAATTCCTGGCTGTACTGATCCTGCTGCGAGGGGTTTTGCGATTTGGAGACGATCGACGCGCCGGTGAAGTCTCGGTCGTTTTCCGGCTTCCAGTCCCAGAAGCGCCACGCGGTAATCGACGTGAAGGTGCCCGCACCAACGTCCCATTTCACCTTCGCCGACGCGCCACCGATCTTGTTGCCAGCGTTGAGGCTGGCGTCGATGTCGGTCAGGCGGTCATAAACGTTGCGGCTCGGAACCGAGTAATTCTGTCCGGGATTGGCGGTGTTGAGCGCGGCGATGAGCGCATCATACTGGCGATTGAGCGCACGCTGCGTGCGGCCAACGCGGACGAACGCCGTGCCATAACCTTCGGGATCCTGCTTGCTGTAGTCACCAGAAAGAGTGATGCTGAGGTCTTCGCTGGGCTTGAACAGCAACTGACCGCGAAGCCCGAGATTGTCCTGTTCGTTGATCCAGCGATCGCTTGTCACATTGAAGAGCGTGCCGCGTCGGCTGGTGGCAGCGATTGCGAGACGGGCGGCAATGGTTTCGGTCAGCGGGCCGGAGACCGCAGCCTTGGCCTGCCGATAATTGAGATTGCCCACGCTGAGTTCGGCGCGGCCCTCGAAGTCGAAGGTCGGCTGATTGGTCGTGATATTGATCGCGCCCGCCGTGGTGTTTTTGCCGTAAAGCGTGCCCTGCGGACCGCGCAGAACCTCGACCTGATCGACATCAAGAAAGTCGAAGGTCGCAGCGGCGACGCGCGAATTATAGACATCGTCGACATAGATGCCGACGCCCTGTTCGAAGCCGTCGCTGGTCAGGCCGTAAGGGACGCCCAGACCGCGGATGTTGACCGAGGTGTTGCGCGGATTGGTCGTGTAAACCTGCAAGGTCGGGGCGAGCTGCTGAAGCTTCACGACGTTGAAATTGCCCGTCGCTTCGATCGAATCGCCTCGGATCACCGAGATCGCAACGGGCACTTCCTGCGCGGTTTCCTGACGGCGGCGCGCGGTGACGATGATGACATCGCCGCGGCTCACTTCATCGTCGGCCTGACCGGCGGCAACGGCTGTGCCCGCCGCCGCTTCGTCGATTGCGGCGTTGTCTGCCTCTTCCGCTGCTGCCTGCCCGGGCAGCATCAAAAGGAAAGACAAGGTCAAAAGAGATGCCGGCACTCGCCGCCGGATGGAAGGATATTTCGCAGTCATGGCTCGGTTCCTGTTGCAATAGAGATCACCACATCCGGGGGTCCGGTCTGCGGCAGTGAGGGAGGCTTGGACCTCCCATGGGAGCTGTTTAAATCAGTTGGGGTAGCGGTGACGTTCGGTCACATCGACCTGCACCAGCCGTCCTTCGTGGACGGTAAGCTGGATCGCGCCGAACTTCAGCTTTTCCAAGGCTTCCAATACGGTCTGGATGGCGCGCGGGACCGGTTCGGGGCCGCCGTTCGAGGCCTCCTTTACGGAGCTCATGATAATTCCTTTCCCTTTTGGATTCGTCGCCGCACTTTTATTCTAAGTGAATTAGTAGACAATGATTGTTTTGCTTTCTGCGCCGAAAGGTTCGGTTGTCGCGCCAGATCGATTCGGACGTGCGGCGGGACGAACGGCGCAACGCCGCTAGGGATTGCGTGCGAGTCCCAGTGCTGGCAAAGGCAGCCTTAATGAGCAAAATTAATGATCTGATGGCCCGCGGAACCGAGCTCCTCGGCAGCGACTATGCCATTCTTTGCGGTGCGATGAGTTGGGTGTCCGAACGCCATCTGGTCAGTGCGATCAGTAATGCGGGCGGCTTTGGCGTGATCGCATGCGGCGCAATGACGCCCGAACTGCTTGATGCTGAAATCACGGCAACCAAAGCGCTTGCTACGCGCAATTTTGGCGTCAACCTCATCACGATGCACCCGCAATTGTTCGAGCTGATCGATGTTTGTGCAAAGCATGACGTCGGCCATGTCGTGCTGGCGGGCGGCCTGCCACCCAAGGGCAGCCTCGAAGCGATCAAGGCGTCGGGAGCGAAAGTCATCTGCTTTGCGCCGACACTGGCGATGGGGAAAAAGCTTATTCGCTCCGGCGTCGATGCGCTGGTGATTGAAGGTATGGAGGCCGGCGGCCATATTGGGCCGGTCTCGACCAGTGTTCTGGCGCAGGAAATTCTGCCGACGCTGGCGGACGAAGTTCCGGTTTTCGTTGCGGGCGGGATTGGCCGCGGTGAAGCAATCGCTGCCTACCTGGAGATGGGTGCATCGGGCGTGCAGCTTGGCACGCGCTTCGTCTGCGCTACCGAAAGCATCGCACACCCCAATTTCAAAAAGGCCTTTTTCCGTGCCTCGGCGCGCGAAGCAGTCGCGAGCGTCCAGATCGATCCGCGCCTGCCCGTCATTCCGGTCCGCGCGCTCAAAAATGCGGGGACCGAAGCGTTCACCGCCAAACAGCGCGAAGTCGCCAACAAGCTCGACAAGGGCGAGGTCGACATGATGCAGGCTCAACTCGAAATCGAGCATTATTGGGCGGGCGCGCTGCGCCGGGCGGTCATCGATGGCGATGTTGAAAACGGCTCGTTAATGGCAGGGCAATCTGTCGGTATGGTATCCGAAGAAGAGAGCGTGGCGGCAATCGTCGCATCTCTGGTGCAACAGGCCGACGCCGCGTTGCACGCTCGGGGTTGATCCGCATAATTATGCGGCTGGGGAGTAGATCATGAATTTGTCGCGCAAAATCATCGTAGCGGGTTTGCTGGCGAGCGTCGCCGCTTGCGCGCCCAAGCCTCCTCCCCCGCCGCCGCCGCCGCCGCCTCCCCCCGTCGTCGTCGTCATTCCGCCGCGCCCGCTGCCCCCCGGCAACGCGTCGCTGACGCAAATCCTGCCGGGCCGTGCGATCGACGGCCGCTTTGTCACCGCGAACAGCAACATCACAGGCGACCGCGCTTTCTGGCAGCTCAAAATCGGCCTCAATGTCGCAGCCATTGGCTGCCGCGGGCTGGAAGAAACTACCCTTGTCTCGGCGTATAACAATATCATCAAAACCCACGGCAAGGTGATCAAGTCGACCGAGAAGTCGGTGATCACCCAACTCGGCAAGGACAATAAGAACAACGGCATCGCGCCGCGCGACCGCCTGTCGACGCAATTGTTCAACTATTTCGCCCAGCCCCCGGCGCAGCGCGCTTTTTGCGCCCGCGCCAACGAAATCGCTCAGTTGGTGTCGGCGACGCCGACTGCGCAGCTTGTCGAACAGGCGCCCGCACATCTCGCGCGCCTCGACGAACCGTTCAACGAATTCTATGAAGCCTATGCCCGTTATCAGAGTGATGTCGTCGCATGGGATGCCCAATATGCGCCGCGGCCAGCGGCGATCAGTGCACCGGTCGGGCCGACAGTCACCACCGGCACACCCCCGGGACCATTAGCAACCGCGCCCACGGGAAACCACTGACGCGATAGTTGCGCGCAAGAATAGATCACACAATCTCGCGCGGGGTATTGGCGCTGGTCGCATCCATCTGTTAGCAGGGCTGCGATGACCAACGCCCCGCCTCCACCCTCGTCGGCCGCCCAGTCGGCGCGCACCATATTGACCCGGCTGCACGAGGTGATGGCGTCGCGCGCCAATGCGCAAGGCAAGCTGAACCAGGTCGTCGGCATCATCGGCGAATGTCTCGATAGCGAGGTATGCTCGATC
>JAURVS010000127.1 GCA_030655355.1 Sphingopyxis sp. | reverse complement strand
TGCAGCAAGCGGTCGCGGATCTGTTCATCATAGCCGCGCAGGATCGTGTCGCCGCGATTGACGATCGTCACCTTGCTGCCGAATTCGTTGAAGATGCCGGCGAACTCGTTGGCGATATAGCCGCCCCCGGCGATCACGACGCGCTTCGGCAGCGTTTCGAGGTGGAACACCTCGTTCGATGTGATCGCATGTTCGCTGCCCGGGAACTCGGGAACGTGCGGCCAGCCGCCCGTCGCGATCAGTATGCGTTCCGCGCTCAGTTCCTGGCCATCGGCAAGCCGCACTTTTTGCGGACCGATCACCGTCGCGCGCGTTTTGAACAAGGTTACCTTGTGATTGTCGAGCGTCTGGCCATAGAGCCCTTCGAGCCGGGTAACTTCCTCCAGAACATTGTCGCGCAGGCGGTCCCAGTCGAATTTGCATTCGGGGACGTCCCAGCCGAATTTGCGCGCGTCTTTCAGATCTTCGGCAAAATGCGCGCCGAAAACGAGGAGCTTCTTGGGCACGCAACCGCGGATGACGCAGGTGCCGCCGACGCGATATTCCTCGGCAACGGCCACGCGCGCGCCATGCGACGCGGCAATGCGCGACGCGCGCACACCGCCCGACCCGGCGCCGATGACAAACAGGTCATAGTCGAAATTGCTCATGCTAACCCCTGATCTTGATGGTCGCGTGCGATCCGCACCGGCAGCCTATGTGGTTATGCCGCGCCGCTATGCCAATCGAATTATGCTCTCACAGTCAGCGAGCGACTTATTCGCCGAGCGCAGCCTGCATCAACGCGCGTGTCGCGGGGTCGAACTCGACCGTGCCTTCCGCCAGCCCCTTCGCCATTTCCTTGCCCAGTTCGACCCCGAACTGGTCGAACGGGTTGATGCCCAACAGAACGGCGTTGGCGAACACCCGATGCTCGTAAAATGCGATTAGCGCGCCCAAGCTGCGCGGCGTGACTTGATCGAGCAAGATCGTCGACGACGGGCGATCGCCCGGATAATTGCGCGCGCCATCGGCGCTGGCGCGTCCGGTCATCAGCGCGGCGCCCTGCGCGATACAATTGGTGACGAGCGTTTCGTGATGCGCTTCGTCGAGGAGATGGTCCGGCTCGCGCGCCACAACGAATTCGACCGGAGTCAGATGCGTGCCCTGATGCAGCAGCTGGAATACCGCATGTTGCGCATCGGTGCCGACGCCGCCCCAAGTGATCGGCGCACTCGCGCGCCCGATGGCCTCGCCTTCGAGCGTCACCGACTTGCCATTCGATTCCATCTCCAGTTGCTGAAGATAGTCGGGCAGCAGGCGCAGCCGCTCGTCATAGGCAAAGACGGCGCGCGTCTGACAACCCAAGCGGTTCGCATAAAGCTGATCGACGAAAGCCGCGAGCAGACAGACATTGTCGGCATCATCGGCCAGCCGGAAATGGCGATCCATTTCGGCCGCACCTTCGAGAAGGTCGGCAAAGGCATCCCACCCAAGCGCGAGTGCGGCGGGAAAGCCGATCGACGACCAGAGCGAATATCGCCCGCCGACGGTCTCGTTGAACGGCAGAATACGCGTTTCGTCGATGCCCCATTCGATGGCGCGCTCGGGCTTGGCGGTTAATGCGATGAAGCGCCCCACCGCATCGTCGACCCCGGCCTCTTCAAGCCACTGCAGCGCCGAATTCGCGTTGAGCAACGTTTCGGTGGTCGTGAAGGTCTTCGACGCCACGGCGACAAGAGTATGCTCGGGGCTGAATTTTGCGAACACCTCATCGAGCGCAGCGCCATCGACGTTCGACACGACGGCGACGTCATAACGATTGCTGTGGCGGCCGAGTGCATCGACGAGCAGATCCGGACCAAGCGCAGACCCACCGATGCCGATGTGGAGCAGATGGCGGATTTCGCCAAATGCTCCGGCTTCGATAGCATCGATCAACATCCGCATCCGTTGATGCAACGCCTGCGCGGCGTGAACAGACTCGGGCGCGCCGTCGCCGCGTTCGGCGCTATGCTCGGCGGCGCGGTTTTCGGTCGGATTGGCAATGCCCCCCGAAAACAGCGTCTTGCGGCGGCCTGCAAAATCCTGCGCGGCGGCGAGATCCGAAAGGATCGCGACCGCAGCAGTGTCGAGATGTGTCTTGGCGAAGTCAAACCGGATGTCTGCGACGCTGCGCACCAGCGCCTGCAATCGCGCTTCGGGTGCGGCGGCGACCAGATCGGTGAGCTTCTGCGGCTGCCAGTCGGAGAGAGCCTGCCAGGCTTGCTGGGCTGTCGTCATCGTCTGTCGTCCTCGCACTGGTGTGAATCTTTCCCTTTCTCTAAGCGTGCGGTTGGCCCTGCGCCAGTGTCGTCCGCCGATATTTGCTTGACGTGGCAACCTATTCATCGCCAATGCCGCGCGATGACCAATGCCAGCTTTACTGCCGATGTAACGCCTCCGACCGGCCCTGCGCCGTCGTCACCGACGCCCGCACCGGTGTCCGCGAAGGAAGAGGCGATCGACACGGTCCGCTTCCTCGCGCTTCT
>JAURVS010000117.1 GCA_030655355.1 Sphingopyxis sp. | reverse complement strand
AGCAGCACCGTCGTAAAAGCGATGATGAAACCCCACGATCCGCCAACCTTGGCAACGCTATCGGACAGGCGCGCGCCGAAACTCGCCTCGGCATCGTCGAGGTCGGCGGCGTCGCGGCTGATCAGGCGGCGCTCGGCGATTGCGTCGAGCACCCGCAATTCATCGGCATCGAGTTCGTCGAGCGGCCGCCCCAGCAGGCGGAGCGAAAGGTCGGCCGTGGTCGTCGCATCGTGCATATTGTCACCCTATCCAGCGCCAGATACCGGCGACCATAAACCCGAGCGCGCCATGCGCCCAAGTTGCGGCCAGCCAAAGCACAATCCCGCCAAACAGCGCGTGCGGCCGCGGGACAGTATCGCCCCATGGCGTAGCGCCACCGATCTGCCGCGCAAAGGGCACAAAACTCGTCCGCGCCGCCCAGCTGCGCCACGCGTCGCCCATCAGCCGCGCCTTTTTCGCATCCTGCCCAGCCGACCCGACGAGCGCGAGAAAGACGATCGTTGCCGACAGGACAATCTGCCCCGGCGTCGGCATCACCAGCGCATGCGCGAGCGCCCATAAGGTAAAGCCCCACATCATCGGGTGCCGCGTGATCGCGAACACGCCGCGCGGTGCGGCTTGTGCCGCCTTCGCAGCCCCCGGCGCGGGCAGCGCCGGATTGCCGATCAGCGATCCCATGAACAGGATGCTCGCGATCAGAACGATCAGCGAAGCGAGCATCCAGAGGCCATCTCCAGCCGCCCATAGAGGCGGCTCAGGCGGCATCCCGCGCCACGCCTGGACGACCATGATCAGCGTCGCGATCGCGACGACCGAATAGACGATCTGGAACCCCCGCTCGCCCAGCCGCCCCGCAAGCCCGTCGCGAAGCGGGTGCGACAGAGCGAGGTGCGAGCCGACAAACAAAACGCACGTCGTGACCAAAAGCGACATCGGTTGCATGGAGCGTCTCCCTCTCCCCTTTGCCGCTTTTTGTCAGGCGCGGTCCTACCTGTCGTAAGCCTTGGGCAATGCGCCTTCCTGCGGCGTCGCATAGCGATCGCGCAGGCGATCCTGCCGCGTCGTCAGGGACTGCGCCTTGCCATCGATCCACACCGCCGTCGGGCGGCTACCCAGTTCGAGCGGATCATTGTCCCAGATCACGACGTCGCCGACGCGGCCGGGGCGCAGCGAACCGATGCTCCCTTCCATACCGACGGCGCGCGCGGGAACGCTGCTGATCGAGGCAAAGGCCTGATCCCAGGTCAGCCCGCTGGCACCCGGCAGACGCGCGAGGCCCACGAGGTTGCCCGCATATTGCGTCGCATAGCCCATCTTGTGCGCATCATCATCGTCGAACACGCCGACCGACACATCGGCGCCCGCCGCCTTGAGGCGACCGGCGTTCGACTGCGTCGCGCCAAGCTGTTCAAAGCTCGACGGCAGGTCGGTGAGCGGCGAGACAAGCACCGGCACCTTCGCCGCCACAATTTCGCGCGCGACCAGCCAGCCTTCGGTCGCACCGACGAGCACAAGCTTCAGCGCGGAAAATTCGCCCTTCAGCTTGATCACATTGATGATGTCGGCGGCGCGGTCGACGCGCACGAACAACGGCGTCGTGCCTTCGATCACGCGCACCAGCGCATCGGCGTCGGCGCGCTGGATCAGCGCGTCGCTGCTCCATTCGGCAAGCGTCGCGGGGTTGCGGGCATAGCTGCGCGCCGCGAGCAATTGTTCGCGGAACAACAGGAAAGTCGCCGCACGACTGCCCCCCGCCTTCGCCGAACCATCCTCGCCGAACGCGACAAATTGCAGCGCGCGCGGCTTTGTCACCATATCCATGTCGTCGGCCAGATCGACCACTGCACCCTGTCCGGCAAACAGGCTGCCGCTGCCGCTCGGCGCGACGATCGCGCGCGTGACGCCCGCGGCGCGATTGACCGCTATGGGCGACCCCATCGGGTTGAGTGCGGGCGCGATATCGAGCGCGGCGGAGAAACGCGACCGGCTCGCCGACCGGTCGTTGGTGCCGGTCACGGCATCGACTTCGGTCAGTCCGACGCGGCTGAACGCCGCAACAATGCCCGGCGTAACATAACGCCCCTGCGCATCGATGCGCTCGACGCCCGCGGGCACGGCAACGCCTGCGCCCGCCGCGACGACCTTGCCGCCGCGAACGACGACAGTGCCGCCATCGATCGGGGCGCTGCCGTCGCCGATAACGAGCTTCGCATTGACGATCGCGACGTCCTGCGCGGTGGCGGGACTTGCCGCCGCCATCAACGCGATCAGAGCAGCCCCCAAACCCGTTCGTGTCGAGCGAAATCGAGACACCGGGAGGGAATGCAAGAAGGATGGGCATCTCGACTTCGCTCGATGCGAACGGAGATGGGAGAGTGAAAGGAGATTTCTCATTTCACATCTCCTTCGCCCGGCTGGCCGAGTTCGAAATCGCTCACCGGACGCCGTTTCGGATCATTCGCATCGAACATCAACGCTCCGTCGATCCAGACTTTCTCGGGCCGCGTGTAAGCGCTGAACGGATTGCCGTTCCATAGCACGACATCGGCCATCTTGCCCGGCTTCAGACTGCCGGTGCGATCGGCAATGCCCAGCGCTTTCGCCGGATTATACGACAGCCACGTCCACGCCTTTTCGTCGCTCACATCGATGCCGATGCGGCGCCCCGAAGCGCGCGCTTTCGCGGCTTCCTGATTGAGCCGCTGGATCTGGTTCGCATCGTCCGAATGGACGATCGTGCACGCGCCAGCCTTGTAGACGAGCGGGATATTCTCGGGGACCGAGTCATAGGCTTCCATCTTGAAGCCCCACCAGTCGGCCCACATCGCCGAACAAATGCCTTCCTTCGCGAGGATATCGGCGATCTTGTAGCTTTCGACCGCGTGGTGGAAAGTCGACACTTTATAGCCGAATTCCTTCGACATATCGATGACGAGCGCCATTTCGTCGGCGCGGTAGCAATGATTGTGGACAAGGATTTCGCCCGACAGCACGCCCGCGAGCGTTTCCATTGCAAGATCGCGGTCGACGGCTTTTCCATCGTCCATCTTCTTCTTGTACGCCGCGGCCTTCTGCCAGGTTGCGCGGTTCACCGCGAAATTGCCCATGCGGGTCGAGGGCGCGCGGCCTTTGCCGCCATAGACGCGCTTCGGATTCTCGCCGCACGCCATTTTCAGGCCATAGGGCGCGCCGGGGAATTTCATCCCCTGCACCGTGCGCGACGGCACATTTTTGAGTGTTATCGAGCGTCCGCCCATCAGGTTCGCGCTGCCCGGCAGGATCTGCAGGCTCGTCACCCCGCCATTGGCGAGCGCGCGGCTGAAGCCCGGGTCCTGCGGCCAGACGCTATGCTCGGACCAGACTTCGGGCGTCGTCGGCGACGTCGCTTCATTGCCGTCCGAATGCGCCTCGACGCTCGGCGAGGGATAGTCGCCAAGATGGCTGTGGATGTCGATGACTCCGGGGGTGAGGAATTTGCCGGTGCCGTCGATGACATCGGCATCGGTCGGCAGGTCCATGTCGGGACCGCCGATACGATCGACCTTGCCGCTCGTCATCACGATCGCGCCATTGTCGATCCGCCCGCCCTCGCCGTCGAAGATGGTGACACCCTTCACCACCGTCAGGCGGGTCGGATATCCCTTGTACGTCGACGGAAAGGGATCCTTGTTGAACTTGACCGGCTTCTCGGCGGGCTTGTCCCCCGCCGAGGCCACGTCACCGCCACCACCTGCCGCACAGCCGACAAGCGCCAGCGACACTGCAGCCAGCAGGCTGCCCTTCACACCCCGGATCATCGATTACGCCCCCTTGGCTTCGGGATGAACGCCAGCCGCCTGCGGCTCGCCGAGTTCACCCG
>JAURVS010000116.1 GCA_030655355.1 Sphingopyxis sp. | reverse complement strand
CTATATGCGCCCCAGTCACTGCCCTCGCTGCTGGACCGTCATGCTCACCACCAATCCTTTCGACGACGACAAACTCCGTGAGGAGTGCGGCGTCTTTGGTATTCACGGCGCAGATAGCGCTGCCGCGGTCGTCGCGCTGGGCCTCCACGCCCTGCAGCACCGTGGACAGGAAGCCGCGGGGATCACTGCCTTTGACGGCAAGGAATTCCACACCCACCGCGCGATGGGCCATGTCGCGGGCAATTTCGACCGCGACGACATCATGCGCCAGCTGCAAGGCGGATCGTCGGTCGGCCATGTCCGCTATTCGACGACGGGCGAGACCGCGCTGCGCAATGTCCAGCCGCTGTTCGCCGACCTGTCGACGGGCGGCTTTGCGGTGGCGCATAACGGCAATATTTCCAACGCGACGGCGCTCAAGAAGGTGCTTGTCCGCCGTGGTTCGATCTTTCAGTCGACCAGCGACACCGAAGTCATCATCCACCTTGTCGCGACGTCGAGCTATCGCTCGCTGCTCGACCGGTTCATCGACGCGCTAAAGCAGATTGAAGGCGCCTATTCGCTGATCTGCCTGACCGCAGAGGGCATGATCGGTTGCCGCGACCCGCTCGGCATCCGCCCGCTCGTCATCGGCAAGCTCGGCGATGCGCACATCCTCGCGTCGGAAACAGTCGCGCTCGACGTTGTTGGCGCCGAATTCGTGCGCTCGGTCGAGCCCGGCGAGCTGGTCATCATTCGTGACGGCCAATTGACGTCGCACCGGCCCTTCGCCTCGCAGTCCGCGCGCCCGTGCATCTTCGAATATGTTTATTTCTCGCGCCCCGATTCGATCGTCGACGGGACGAGCGTCTATTCGGTCCGCAAGGCGATCGGCGCCGAACTCGCCCGCGAAAATCCGGTCGAAGCCGATCTCGTCATCCCCGTTCCCGATTCGGGCACCCCGGCGGCCATCGGCTATGCACAGGAATCGGGCATTCCGTTTGAACTCGGGATCATCCGCTCGCACTATGTCGGACGCACCTTCATCCAGCCCGGCGACAAGGTTCGCCATCTCGGCGTCAAGCTGAAGCACAATGCCAACCGCGCGTTGATCGCCGGCAAGCGCGTCGTGCTGATCGACGATTCGATCGTGCGCGGCACCACGAGCCTCAAGATCGTCCAGATGATGCGCGATGCCGGCGCCACCGAAGTGCATATGCGCATCGCGAGCCCGCCGACGCAGCACAGCTGCTTCTACGGCGTCGACACACCCGAACGCGCCAAATTGCTCGCGGCGCAGATGAGCATTGGCCAGATGGCGAATTTCATCAACGCCGACAGCCTGTCCTTCATCTCGATCGACGGCCTGTATCGCGCGCTCGGCGAAGCAAAGCGGAGCGACGACGCGCCGCAATATTGCGACGCCTGCTTTACCGGTGATTATCCGACCACGCTGACCGATTTCGACGAGCATGGTCTGGAAGATCAATTTTCGCTGCTTGCCGAACGGGTTGTCTGACACAATGACCACGAAGACTGAAGTATTGACGGGCCAGGTTGCGCTCGTCACCGGGGCAAGCCGTGGAATCGGCGATGCGATCGCCGAATCGCTCGCCGCGCGCGGCGCGCATGTTGTGATCACCGCGCGCACTGCCGGTGGACTCGAAGAACTCGAAGACCGTATTCACAACGCCGGCGGCAGCGCGACGATCGCGCCGCTCGACCTCACCGATGGCGACAGCATCGCTCGCTTGGCCAGCGCGATCGCCGAACGCTGGCAGCAACTCGACATGCTTGTTCTCAACGCCGCCATGCTCGGCACGCTGACCCCGGTCGCCGCGATCGACGGCAAGGAATTCAACAAGCTCTTGACGCTCAACCTGATCGCGCAGCAGGCGTTGATCGCCAACTTTGATCCGCTGCTCCGTCGCGCCGCGAACGGCCGCCTGCTCGCGCTGACAAGTAGCGTCGCACGCGACCCTCGCGCTTACTGGGGCGCCTATGCCGCTTCGAAGGCCGCATTCGAGACGCTGGTCACCAGCTATGGCGCCGAAATGCGCAACATCTCTACCGTCCGCACCGCGATCCTCGATCCCGGCGGCACGCGGACGCAGATGCGCGCGCGCGCCTATCCGGGCGAAGACCCGCAGAGCATCAAGAATCCGGATGCAGTCGGCGAATTTGTCGCCAAGCTGATGATTGAGGGCTTTGACAGCACCGCTTTCCATGCGCTGACCAAGGTCATGGAAAAAGCTTAACGCCATCTTGGGTTTCCTGCGCTCAGACCCCGGCATAAGACGGGTTTGCGAGGGCGTTCACATGACCAAAGATATTTTGCGATCGGCAATTGCCGCCGTGGCGGGCATCCTCGTCGCGTTCGGGCTGATCTGGTTGGCCCAATATGCCGGCAGCGAATTTTCGCCCGACGTTTATGATCTCAATAGCGGCGAAGTGCTGATCCCGATCGGATCGACGATCGCGCTCCTTGTCGGTTGGTTTGTTGGTACCTTTGCGGGCGGATGGCTCGCGATGCGCGTCTCGGCGGGCTCCGGCGCTGGTTGGATCGTCGCGGGTGCCGTCATCGGCGCCGCACTCTACCGCGCCGTCACACTGGCCGACGCATGGTGGATCATGGCGCTGGGCGTGCTCATTCCGCTCGCAGCAGTATGGCTGGCCCAGCGGGCGACGGCGACTATCGCCGACTGAAAACCGTCGCCCCCGCGAGGCGGGGGCGACGGTAGCTCGCCTATTTCGCTTCCTTGTCCACCGCCGCCTGTACGCTTTTGTAGAACGCCTCGCGCGCAGCGCCGACGCCTTCGGGATCGGTTGCGGTCGGCCAGTTGCCGTTCGACGCGATGATCAGCTTACGCTTCGGATCGATGAAAATCCCTTGTCCGAAAATGCCTTGCGCGGCAAAACTGCCATCATCGTTCGTCCACCATTGATAGCCATAGCCGCGGCCCGGAAGATCAATCCCTGCTTGCTTCGTCGTCGCCGCTGGCAACCAGTCATCGGGCAGCACCTTCTGACCGCCCGCCACCCCGCCGTTGAGGATGAACTGCCCGAAACGCGCATAATCTTTAAGGCTCGCCGACATGCAGCAGCCGCTGATCTCATGCCCCGTCGCGCCGAGCATCCACACCGCATCCTGCTCCATCCCGAACGGCTTCCAGACCTTTTCGGACAGATATTGCGACAGCGTCTTGCCCGTCGCACTCGACACGAGCACGCCGATCAAATTGGTCTCGCCGGTCTTGTAGACCCACTTCGACCCCGCCGGTGCTTCGCGCGGCAAGGTCTTCATATAGCTGACGGTAATATCCTCACCCGCAACCGGCTTTTGCAGGTTGAACAGCGCGACGTCGGACTTGGGGTCGGTATAATCCTCGTTCCATTTGACCCCCGACGTCATCGTCAGCAACTGCTGCACACTGACATCGTCATAGGCCGACCCCTTTAACCCGGGGATGTACACAGTAACCTTGTCGTTGAGGCTCTTGATAAAGCCGTCCTTCACCGCCGCACCCACGAGCGTCGAAGTGAAGCTCTTCGCCACAGAAAAGCTCGTCCAACGGCCCGCGGCGGTATAGCCGAGCGCGTATTTTTCGAGGCGAATCTTGCCGTCCTGGACGATGATCAGCCCGGCGTTGCGCTGTTTTGCCATATAGGCGTCGACGTCGGTGCCGATGTCGATCGGCTTACCCTGCGGCAACGGATAAACGGTGCCCCCCGCCTTCACCGTATTGACGACGACCTTGGGTACCGTTTCCATTGAACGGAAAGCGGCGTCGCGTTGATCCTGGGTCCAGAAAAGCACATTCAGATCCTTTGGCAGCTTGTCGGTGATGTTTTTGTCGACCGTTTGCGTCGGGGCCGGCGCATTGCACCCCGCCGCTGCGGTGCACATCAGCACCGCCGCCAATAATCTTCGCATGCTGCTCTCCCTTATATTCTCTTAAATCGTCTTTTCGAGGGTGACCTGCGCGACATCGATGCCGCCGCCGCGAAAGCCGCCCTCGCAATACTGAAGATAGTAACGCCAGAGCCGCACGAAGCGCTCGTCGAACCCCGACGGAAGCTGATCTGCCGCCGCTGCCGCGTCGAACGCTACGCGCCACTGGCGGAGCGTTTCGGCATAATCGCTGCCAAAGCGCTGAACGTTACGCCAGGAAAGCCCCCGCTCTTCGGCGAGCGCCCGAAAGCGGCTCTCCGAAATCAGGCAGCCACCCGGAAAGATATAGGCCTGAATGAAGTCGCTGCTCGCCGCATAGCGTTCGAACAGTGCATCGTTGATCAGGATATACTGGATTGCGGCGCGCCCGCCGGGCTTGAGCAACCGCGCAATCGCGTCGAGATACGTCGGCCAATAAGCCTCGCCCACCGCCTCGACCATTTCGACGCTGGCAATGGCGTCATACGGGCCCTGCGCGTCGCGATAGTCGCAGATTTCGATCCCCGAACGCCCCGACAGGTCGACCGCTTGCAGCCGCGCGTCGGCGATATCGGCTTGCGCGGGCGACAGGGTAATGCCGGTATAGAGAACGTCGTGACGCTCGACCGCGCGCTGCGCGAGCGCGCCCCAGCCACAGCCGATTTCGAGGAGCCGACTTCCGGAGCGCAGGTCGAGCCGGTCGAGGATCGCATCGACCTTTGCCGATTGCGCCTCTTCGAGCGACTGGCCGGGATCGGTGAATAAGGCGCTCGAATAATTCATGCTCGGATCGAGCCACAACCGATAGAAATCATTGCCCAAATCATAGTGAGCATGGATGTTGCGCTTGGCGCCGCGGCGATCGTTGCGATGTAAGGCGTGAATCGCCTTGTTAAGCCAGCGCCATGGGCCGTGCGCGCGCGCGACATTGCCAAGAGACTCGCCGTTGCGCGCGAACAGGTCGAACAGCGGGACCGGATCGTGCGACGACCATTCATGCGCTTCCCACGCGCGATACCAACCAATCGACCCCGACAGTGCGAGCCGCGCGAGCGAGGCCCAGCTGTGGAGATGGACGACTGCCGTCGGCCCCTTGCCGCGCCCGCCAAGCAACCGCACGCTGCCGTCGGGGAGATGGCTTTCGATCGTGCCGTGCGCGAGCCCCGCGTCGATCCGGTCGAGCATTCGGTGGAAGAGGCTGGCCGGCGCCAGCGCAATCAACCGCGCCATCCCGCCGCCCGTGCGATAGGCACGATCTGCGCGGAGCAATTCCTTGCCGCGGCGCGGGCTGACATGCGTGTTCATACTGCCCTCCTGCCCCAAAGTTGCGCGTCTGACAATCGGATGCCGCGTGCCGTCATGACGTCATCGGCTGGCCGTTCCTTCGGGATAGCTCGCCGTATCTGGTGCGGTCAGCCGCACCTGGAAGCGATCCTGAGCAAGCGGATGCATGAAACGCTGATCCCGGAGCAAGATCGCGTCGCCGTCCTTCTGCGCCACAGGCATCCGCGACCAGAACAGGAAAGCACGCGCCGCGGGGTCCGCCTTCACCCATGTCGCAAGCCGTGGGTCGTCCATGCCGGTCGGCGCGCCCCCGATATCGATATTGCCGCCGACGCCCGGCACGAAGCTCGCCGTGCCATAGCGGTCGGCAGTTCGCCAAAAAATATCGCGCTTCCAGAAAGCCAACGGCGGTGGACTGGCGACCACGAGCGCGTCGCGGTGCCCGCTTGCCGCGAGCGCGATCGACGCCATGCGTTCGGCCGCGCCGGTGATCAGCCCATTGGCGAAAATATAGGCGCAAACTGCAGTGAAGCCGATCCACGCCGGCCGCTGCCAATTCGCCGAACCGCGCCGCTCGCTGCGCAGCGAAAGCCAGAGCGAAACGCCGAGCGCGATCCAGATCCACAGGTCGATGATGAAGATGCTGTCGCCATAAAACCATTGCGACGAGAAAGGCTCGAGCAAGCGAATGCCGTAATTGTTAAGCCAGTCGAGCGCTGGATGGCTGAAACAGCCAACATAAGCGAGCAGGAGCAACCAGGCCTTATGGATCGGTAGCCGCCCCGCCGGCCGCTTGCCGCGCCGCGTCTGCCACGCATCGAACGCCAGCATCAGCCCCCACAACAGGAGCGGCAACAGGATTAGCGCAATCGGCCCATGCGTGATCCCGCGCCGCATCGACAGCGATTCAATCCCGTAAATCGCGCAGGCTGCATCGATATCGGGAAGGTTCGCCGCGATGATCAGCGTCGGCATCGCAAGGCCGGTCTTCTTCTTAAGCCCGATTTGGCCTAGAATCGCACCAACAAGGCTGTGAGTCAGATTGTCCATACAGACCTATACATCCGACCCACGGCGTTGCGGCAAGGTCAGAGTTCAGGCCCGCCTTCGGTCACCGTCCAGGTCTGGCCCTTTTTGAGGAGGCTTTGCAGGTCCGCGGTCTTGCCTTCGGCGGCGGCCTTGTTCTGGCGGACGACATCGGCCTCGAAGGTCGGGCGCGGATCATCGTAGAGCACGCCCAGCGCCATCGGGAATTCGCCAAAGCGCATTTCGACGAGCATGTGCGCGACGCTGCGATTTGTCACATCATGCACAATGACGCCAGCGGCCTGCCAGTCGCCATCAACGACATCGACGGTCTTGAGGTGCAGCGCTTCGACATCCAGCGCAATGCCCTTGGCACCCTTCGCGTAGAGCATCGGCTCGCCCTGCTTGAGCCAAAGCTGACGATCCTCAGCACCCTTTGGCGCCGCGAAATCTTCGAACACATCCTTATTATAGACGATACAGTTCTGAAAAATCTCGATAAACGCCGCGCCCTTGTGGGCATGGGCAGCCTTTAAGACGTTCGGCAGTTCCTTCGACACGTCGAATCCGCGCGCGACGAAACGTGCGCCCGCGCCGAGCGCGAAGGCTGCTGGCTGAGCGGGACGATCGACCGAGCCATAGGGCGTCGACGGGCTTGTCGTGCCCACCCGGCTGGTCGGGGAATATTGCCCCTTTGTAAGGCCATAGATCTCGTTGTTGAACAGCATGATCTGGCAATCGAGATTGCGGCGGATCAAATGCATCGTGTGATTGCCGCCGATCGACAGCCCGTCGCCGTCGCCGGTGACAATCCAGATGTCGAGGCTCGGGTTGGCGAGCTTCAGCCCGGTGGCGAACGCCGGCGCACGGCCGTGAATCGTGTGGAAGCCATAGGTTTCCATATAATAGGGAAAGCGGGACGAGCAGCCGATACCGCTGATGAACACGGTATTTTCAGGCGCGGTGCCAATCTCCGGCATCGTGCGCTGCACCGCTTTCAGGATCGCATAATCGCCGCACCCGGGGCACCAGCGAACTTCCTGATCGGTTTCCCAATCCTTGAGCGTCGTCGTCCGCGCAACGGTCGTCATCTCGTTCACTTGAGTGCCTCCTCAATGGCGGCTTCGATTTCCGCGATGGTGAAGGGCTGCCCCGACACCTTGTTCACCGGTTTCGCGTCGACCAGGTATTGGTCGCGCAGCACCGTCTTGAGTTGCCCGGTGTTCATTTCAGGCACGATCACCCGGTCATAGCTCTTCAAAAGCTCGCCGAGGTTAGCGGGTAGCGGCCAGATATGGCGAATATGGACGTGGCTGACGTCCAAGCCTTCTGCGCGCTTGCGACGTACTGCCTGGTGGATCGGGCCAAAGGTAGATCCCCAGCCAACGACCGCCAGCTTGCCGCTTTCAGCGCCGAGTTCGACGATCTGATCGGGCACCTTGATGCCGTCGATCTTGGCCTTGCGGATATCGGTCATCGCCTGATGATTCGACGCTTCATAGTTGATGTGCCCGGTGTCGAGTTCCTTCTCGATCCCGCCGATCCGATGAAGCAAGCCGGGCGTTCCGGGCTTGACCCACGGACGCTTGAGCTTTTCGTCCCGGCCATAGGGCTTGAACCCGCCTTCAGGTACTTCAGTGAGGAATTCGACCGGAAACGCCTCGTACGTGGTAAGATCGGGCACCGCCCAAGGCTCAGCCGCATTGGCGATGTAACCGTCGGTCAGCAGGATCACCGGCGTCATATATTGCACTGCGATACGCACCGCCTCGACCGCACATTCGAACGCATCGCCCGGCGAGCGCGCCGAGATAACCGGCATCGGCGCATCGCCATTGCGGCCATAGACAGCCTGATAGAGATCGGACTGCTCGGTCTTCGTCGGCAGACCGGTCGATGGACCGCCACGCTGTGAATTGACGATGATCAGCGGCAGCTCGGTCATGATCGCAAGGCCCATTGCCTCGCCCTTCAGTGCGATACCGGGACCCGACGACGACGTAACGCCGAGCGAACCGCCATAGCTGGCGCCGATCGCCGAGCAGATGGCGGCGATTTCATCCTCGGCCTGGAACGTCGTGACGTCATATTCCTTGAGCCGCGACAGATGATGCAAAATCGCCGAAGCCGGGGTGATCGGATAGCCACCGAAGAACATCGGCAGCTGGGCAAGCTGCGCCCCGGCAACGAGGCCGAGCGCGATGCCTTCGGCGCCGGTCAGCGTACGATAGAGGCCGGGCGCAACCGGCGCCGGGTCGACATGATGCTGCTTGAGCGGCCCCGCGAGTTCGGCGGTCTCGCCATAGGCGTGGCCCGCATTGAGCGCCGCAATATTGGCGGCGGCCAAGTCAGGCGCTTTGGCGAACTTGCCATTTAGCCAGTCGATCAGCGGCTGGCGATCGCGGTCGAACATCCAGAGCGCCAGCCCCAGCGTCCACATATTCTTGCAGCGCAACGCTTCCTTGTTGCCAAGCCCGAACGGCTTCACGGCATCCATTGTCAACTGGCTGATGTTGAGTTTTAGCAATTGCCATTTGGCGAGGCTGCCATCCTCGAGCGGGTTCGCCGCATATTTCGCCTTGGCGAGATTGCGGTCGTTGAACTCGCCTTCGTCGGCAATGATCAGCCCGCCCTGCTTCAGCTGCGGAACATTCGTCTTGAGCGCCGCGGGATTCATCGCGACGAGCACATCGGGCGCATCGCCCGCAGTGTCGATCGCCGACGATCCGAAATTGATCTGGAATGCCGAAACGCCGAACAACGTCCCTTGCGGCGCGCGGATCTCGGCAGGAAAATCGGGGAAAGTCGCAAAGTCGTTGCCCGCGAGCGCCGAAGACAGCGTAAACTGACCACCGGTCAGCTGCATCCCGTCTCCACTATCGCCGGCGAATCTGACGACTACCGCATCCGAAAGGGGGGACGAGCGTTTGTCGGCTTCGTCCACTACCGCTGTCGCCATTGTCTATTCTGCCTTAAAACTTCCAAACCCGTGACACTGGCCTAGGCTTGTGAACGCCACGCCGCAATTGAGAAAAAATTGTGCGCCGCAAAGGCCAAACGCCAGTCAGTTTCGATTCGCGATTGAATTTACCCCGCCAATAGCGAATAGCTCACTCATAATAATGCTTAGGGAGAGACTTGGATGACCAACGGCACCGCCCATTACACGCGCCCCGATGTGGCCGCTTTTCTAGCGTTTTTGAACGCGCAGGAAGGCCCGAAGATGGAAGACATGCCGGTCGAAGCTGGCCGCGAGATGATGCGCGTGATGGGCCAGATGGCCGATGTGCCGCGCGGTGAGATCGCCAAGGTCGAAGATCGCACCATCCCCGGCCCTGCGGGCGATATCCCGATCCGCATCTACGACAGTCGCCCAGACCGCGAAGCGGGGCCGGTCATGGTTTTTTATCATGGCGGCGGCTGGGTGATCGGCGATCTGTCGACGCACGATCCCTATTGCGCCGAAGCCGCGCGCCAACTCGACATGCCCGTCGTTGCCGTCGACTACCGCCTCGCCCCCGAACATCCCTTTCCTGCCGCCCCGGAAGATTGCGAAGCCGCAACGCGCTGGGTCGCCGACAATCTCCCCTGCACCGGCCTGGTGCTGTCAGGCGACAGCGCCGGTGGCAATCTGACAATCGTTACCGCCTTGGCGCTGCGCGACGCCCCCGCGGCAAAGCCGGTGATCGCGATTCACCCCATCTATCCCGCGGTGACCACGCATAATGACTGGCAAAGCTACCGCGATTTCGGCGAAGGCCATCTGCTGACCGAAGGCGGGATGACCTGGTTCGGCGATCATTATGCCGCCGACCCCACCGACCGCCGCGCGGCACC
>JAURVS010000108.1 GCA_030655355.1 Sphingopyxis sp. | reverse complement strand
AGCTGGGTGATGGCGCATCCCGCGCGCCCGATCCCGATCGTCGGGACGCAAAACCCCGAACGCATCAAGGAGATTCCGCAGGCCTTCGCCCCGCGCTGGACGCGCGCCGAATGGTATGCGGTGCTGCAAACATCGATGGGGGAGAATCTGCCATGACCGACCGCTCGTGCGAAGTCAGCTGGTTTTCGGCGCTCTGCGACGACGACTATGAATTTCTCGGGGTTCCCGACCCGATGCTCAAATCGAGCTGGGAGCATTGCCGCGACATCGTGATGCAGGCCGACTCCCTAGGGTTCGACAATATCCTGCTCCCCTCGGGCTATGCGCTCGGCGTCGACACCACTGCCTTTGCTGCGGCGGTCGCGACGATGGTCAAGAATATCCGCCTGCTGATGGCGGTCCGCATCGGCGAAAGCTGGCCGCCGCAACTCGCGCGCCAGATCGCGACGATCGACCGCATCCTCGGCGGCCGCCTGACGGTCAATATCATCTCGTCCGACATGCCCGGCGAGACGATGGACTCCGAACCGCGCTACCGCCGCACGGTCGAGGCGATGCATATCCTCAAGACGCTGCTCAATGGCGAAGCGCTCGACCATGACGGCGAATTCTGGAAGCTGAAGGTCGAACCCGCGCGCATCGGCACCGTCTCGGGCAAGGCGCCGCCGCTCTATTTTGGCGGGCTGTCGCCGGCCGCGCGCGACGCCGCCGCGAAGGGCTGCGACGTCTTCCTGATGTGGCCCGACCGCGAAGCGGTGGTCAAGGACATCATCGCCGACATGACCGCGCGCGCCGCGGCATATGGCCGCACGCTCAAATTCGGCTATCGCGCGCATATGATCGTGCGCGACACCGAAAGCGAAGCGCGCACCGCCGCCGACCGCCTGCTCTCGAAACTCGACGCCGCCAAGGGCGCCGAAATCAAGGCGAAGTCGCTCGACTCGCAATCGTTCGGCGTCAATGCACAGGTCGCCTTGCGCGAAGCCGCTTCAGACGATGGCTATGTCGAGGATAATCTCTGGACCGGCGTCGGCCGTGCCCGCTCGGGCTGCGGCGCCGCGATCGTCGGCGACCCCGACCAGGTGCTCGCGAAGCTGAACCGCTATCAGGATCTCGGCATCGAAGCCTTCATCCTCTCGGGCTACCCGCACGCCGCCGAAGCCGATCTCTTCGCGCGCCACGTGCTGCC
>JAURVS010000107.1 GCA_030655355.1 Sphingopyxis sp. | reverse complement strand
CGCGATGGGCGCCGCCAGCAAGATCAGGGAAAGTTTCGCCATGGGGGAGTCCTCTCTTCGGGGAACGATGCGGGATACGGAAGTTCCGGACCGGGGAGACCGACACCCCCGCATCCCGCACGATCTGAATGCATCCGAAATCGCGTCGAATCACGCGCGGTTCGACCGGCCCGGAGGCGCAGACGACTGACGGGACGAAGGGCGTTGATCCGTCGACGAATGGCCGACCGGTGGCAAGATCATGCGCCGGACTTGCGCCTCGCGCCCAATCATGTCCAAATCATCGCGTGACGAGGAAATTATCTTTCATATCGAGTCGGCGCGTCGGTCTGGAATTTTTCCGTTGGTCGATGCTGATGTTTGTCGGGGTCGGCGGCGGCTTCGCGCTTGGCGAGATGGCCGCCGGCACGCGATTGCGCGCGGGCGTGGACGGCCCAGCGTCCTACACGCGCCTCAGCGCGAATCCCGATGCGATGGTGCAGGCGACCGATGCAGGGATCATTCCCTGCCCGGACTGCGCGGACAGCTATGGTGTCGCGGCGCGCCTGCGCGCCGAACGCGACCACCGTATGAGCGACGAATTTCGCGAACTCGGCGCGGTCGATGTCGATAGCTCGCTCCCCGACGATCCGGCCGATGATTATCGCTATGGCGGACGTTTTCCCGATCCCGCGAGCAGCGCCGCTGTTTCGCTGGCTCAGCGTGATACTGCGCCAGCCGCGATACCGGCAAGCACCGAAGTGCCTGCCGACACGCCAGCAAATACAGTCGTTGAACCTTGATCCTTAGCGCGGCGGCGCGGCAGGCGGTGGCGCACAGCGGGTGGTATCACCGGCTTTGCACGCCGCAACATCGGCTTCCCACTGCATACGCTCTTCGGCCGACAGCGCCGCGACACGCGCCTTTTCGGCTTCATATGCGGCGGTTTCTTCGCTGAACACCGTCTGGTCGTGCGCGACCTGCTGCTCGGCAGCCGACACTTCCTGCTGATAGGTCGTGTTGTCTGACTTGGCGCGTGACGCCTGTTCCGCATTCAGGCGCGCCGTGTTGGAACGCTCCTCGGGCGTCGTGCCGTCCTTGACCGGCTTCGCCGTCGTCGCCGCGTCGGTCGGCGTCTGGAAGGCTGCCGCCTGACCCGAGGCAAACAGCGCAATCGCAGCGGTCGCCGCCAATATATGTCTGGTCATCATAGCTCTCCATCTATCAAAGATTCTGCCGTTCCAACGCTTTGCCCGACAGCGCGTTCCCCGCGCGAATTGACGTGGTCCCGGGCAGCCGTCATGCTGAACATCCTGACCATGTCCGATCGGCCGATCATTTGCCAGCAGCACCGAAGCATCCTCTCAATCGCGCCGTGTTTTTTACGCCGCTCGGGGTGCTTCTCGCCGCCGTGATCGTCAGCCTGTGGCAGGGCGCGGCCGTCGTCGCTGCCGAAACGGCGATCAACGACTGGATATTACGCAATTTCTCACCGCTGTTTGCCTGGGCGGGTATCGGCTTTCTCGTCCTGCTCGCGGGCATCGCGCTGTCGCCGCTCGGCGGATTGATCATCGGCGGCGCCGAAGCGAAGCCGATTTTGACGCGCTGGCGATGGTTTGCCGTGACGCTTTGCACGACGATCGCCACTGGCATCCTGTTCTGGGGCGCGGCCGAGCCGCTGTTCCATCTCAACGATCCGCCCGCGATGTTGGGCCTTCAACCGGGCAGCGACGCCGCCGCGACCTTCGCGATGTCGACGATGTTCCTCCATTGGACGCTAACGCCTTACGCCATCTATACGGTCGCGGGACTGGCGTTCGCGCTCGTCTATTACAATCGCCGCGAACCGTTCAGCCTCTCGTCGCTCTTCGTGCCGCTGATCGGGCAGCGCGCCCACGGTCCAGTCGGCACCGGCATCGATATCATCTGCCTCTATGCGCTCGTTGCCGGAATGGCGGCGTCGCTCGGCGCCGGACTGCTCGCGCTTGCGGGCGGAATCGAGGGGATTGGCGGCTTTGACGGCGGAACCGCCCTGCGCTGGGGCATCGCCGCCGCGATCGTCGGCAGCTTCCTGCTCTCCGCCGCGACCGGGCTGCAAAAAGGCATCGCGGGTCTGTCAGTGCTAAATACCTGGATTTTCTTTGCAATTATCGCATTCGTCCTGATCGCCGGCCCCACCGCCGATATGTTCAACCTCTCGCTACGTGGCACTTTCGCATACTTCCAAACCTTCATCCCCCGCAACCTCGGCCTTGATGTCGATACCAGCTGGCACCGGCAATGGACGATCTTCAACTGGGCCAACTGGTTTGCCTGGGCGCCGGTGACCGCGCTGTTCCTCGGCCGCCTCGCGGTCGGATACAGCGTCCGCGCTTTCATCCTCTACAATCTGATCCTGCCCTCGCTGTTCGGCGCGGTGTGGATGACCGCGATCGCCGGCGCGACTATCGCGCTCGATCAGCAAAGCGGCGCCAGCCTCTACGCCATCCTCACCGCGCAGGGCCCTGATCCAGTATTGTTCCGACTGTTTAGCGCACTCGGCGGCGGCCCCGCCGTCGCGGGCGTCGTCCTGTTCGCCATATTCCTGTCCTACGTCGCAGGTGCCGACGCCAACGTCTCGGCGATGAGCGCGCTCTCGACACGCGGCATCTCGCCCGACGCACCTGAGGCGCCTTTGTGGGTTCAGGCGGCGTGGGGCGTCACCGTCGGCCTCGTCGCGATTGTTCTGGTCGCGGGCGGCGGCATTGATGGCATCCGCATGATGTCGGTGCTCGGCGGCTTTCCGGCGCTGTTCGTCATCATCGGCGCTGCGCTGTCGCTGACTGTCATGGCGGTACGGGGACGGCACGAAGCCGCCCCAGCTGGGTCCTGAGAAAGGGGTCTCAGGACTACCAGATCCGCGTGCGTTCCTCGGGTTTCAGATAATATTTGGCACCCGTTGCAACACTGAACGCCTTGTACCATGCATCGACATTGCGCACCGGCCCGATAATCCGCCAGCGCGCCGGGCTATGCGGATCGCTCGCCACCTGCTGCTTGATCGCATCTTCGCGCTGCTTGGTCCGCCACGCCTGCGCGAAGGCAAGGAAGAAGCGCTGATCGCCGGTCAACCCGTCGATCACCGGCGCGGGCTTCCCGTTCAGCGAACGACGATAAGCGTCATAAGAGACCTCGAGCCCCGCCAAATCGGCGATATTCTCGCCCATCGTCAGGTCGGGATTGATGAACGATCCGGGTGCCGCCTCATAAGTCGCATATTGGGCCCCAAACGCCTTGGCTTGCGCGTCGAAGCGCGCCGCATCCTCGGGCGTCCACCAGTCGCGCACCGCGCCATTCGCGTCGATCTTCCGGCCCTGATCGTCGAAGCCATGCGTGATTTCATGCCCGATTACCGCACCGATCGCGCCGTAATTGACCGCATCGTCGACGCTCTCGCTGAAGTAGGGTGCCTGCAAGATACCCGCGGGGAACACGATCTTGTTTTCGAGCCCGCCATTGTAGGCGTTCACTTCCTGAGGGTTCATCGACCATTTCTTGCGATCGACCGGCTTGTTAAGGTCGGACAAGGCATAGGCATATTCGAACGCCGCGCTCCGCTTCACATTGCCGTAAAGGTCGGCGGGATCGATCTTGAGCCCCGAATAGTCGCGCCACTTGTCGGGATAGCCGACCATGACGTCCATTTTGGCGAGCTTCGCCAGCGCAGCTTCCTTCGTCGGCGCCGCCATCCAGCTGTTGTTCCGGATGCGGTCGCCCATCGCGAGCTTCAGGTTGGTGACCAGCACCTCCATCTTCGCTTTCGCGCTCGCCGGAAAATATTCCTTGGAATAAGTTTCGCCGACGAGTTCGCCCAAGCTGCCGTCGACCAAGGTCAACCCACGCTTCCAGCGCGGACGCAGTTCACCGACGCCGCTCAGCGCTTTGGTATATTCGAAGCGGCTGTCGACGAACGCTTTTGACAGATAGGGCGCTGCATTGTCTGCGACATGGAATTGCTGCCACAGCTTGATCGTGTCGAGCGGCGTCTTGGCATAGAGCGCCACGATATCGCGCACCGCGGTCTTTTCATTAACGATGATCCGCTTCTGCGGCGCAATGCCTGAGCCCTCGAACCAAGCTTTCCAGTCGAGCCCCGGGGCATAGGCTGCCAACTCGTCGGCCGACATCGGATTGTTGATCTTCCCGATGTCGCGGCGGTCGGCGATCGCCCAGCTGACTTTTGCAATCTCGGTCTCGAACGCCATGATCGCGTCCGCAGCCTTTTCCGGGTCGGCATTCCCCGCCATCTTCATCGTCCGCGCGATATAGGCGCGATAGGCATCGCGCTGCGGCTTGAAGCTGTCGTTGAGATAATAGTCGCGCTCGGGCAGCCCTATCCCCGCCTGCCCCAACCACAGCACGTTGACCGTCGGATCGGCGGTGTCGGCGTAGGGGCCGCCGCTGACGATCGTCGCGCCAAATGTTCCCTGCGTGCTCCCCATGAAGCGCGCCATCGCGACCTTGTCCTTGATCGCTGCGACGGCGGTAATGTCGGCCAGCAGCGGCTTGGCGCCAAGCGCTTCGACGCGCGCCTCGTCCATGAAGCTCTGGTACAGCCCGCCAACCTGGCTGGTCGCCGGCGCGCCCGCGACAACCGCACGGAGCTGGCGCTGAGTCAGGTTATAGACGTCATAATCGACACCCGCCGACGCTTGGTCCGACGGAATTTCGGTGCTCGCGGACCATTTGCCATTGGCGTATCGGTCGAAGTCGTCGCCCGGCTTCACTGTCGTGTCGCGCGCGTCGAGGTCGACGCCCCATTTTCCGAAGGTCAGCGCCTTGAGCGATCCCTCGGGCGACGGATCGCCAGCGTCGGCGGTGCCCGCGGTTAGCGTCTCTGTGGCGCCCTGATCTCGCGCCATCGCGGGCGCGGTTGCCAGCGCGGCGGCGAGTGCCAGCCCCGCAGCGGTCGAAAATAAGCTCTTCATATCCCCAGTCTCCCGATTGCCTGCGCCACCGGGTCAAGGCGGCACACATGCCATTCTTGTCCGCCCGCGATGCCGTGCGGTCAAGCGAGCAACACGACGCTTGGTCGAAGCGCCCGGTATGTTGGTGGAAAGAGAGCATTTCGCGCCCCGCATTGCGGTGCGGCCCGGCTCACCCTATCTATCGTGCAACCCGCGCAAAACCGCACTTGCGCCCCTAGAACAAATCTGGAACATACCTCTCCCATGAGTCTTACCCATATTAAGGTTCGCGGCGCGCGCGAGCATAATCTTAAAGGCGTCGACGTCGATCTGCCGCGCGACGCGCTGATCGTCATCACCGGCCTGTCGGGCAGCGGCAAATCGTCGCTCGCCTTCGACACCATCTATGCTGAGGGACAGCGGCGCTATGTCGAGAGCCTGTCGGCTTACGCCCGCCAATTTCTCGAGATGATGCAGAAGCCCGATGTCGAGCATATCGACGGGCTCTCGCCGGCGATCAGCATCGAGCAGAAGACGACGTCGCGCAACCCGCGCTCGACCGTCGCGACCGTCACCGAAATTTACGACTATATGCGCCTGCTGTGGGCGCGCGTCGGCATCCCCTATTCGCCTGCGACCGGCGAACCGATTTCGGCGCAGACTGTCACCGACATGGTCGACCGCGTAATGGCACTGCCCGAAGGGACGCGCGCCTATCTGCTCGCGCCCGTCGTGCGCGGCCGCAAGGGCGAGTATAAAAAAGAGCTCGCGCAGTGGCAGAAGGATGGCTTCACGCGCGTTCGCGTCGATGGCGAATTTTACGAGATCGGCGAAGCCCCCGCGCTCGACAAGAAATACAAGCATGACATCGAAGTCGTCGTCGACCGCATCGCGGTGCGCGAAGGGCTTGGCACGCGGCTCGCCGACAGCTTCGAAACCGCGCTCAAGCTCGCCGAGGGGCTCGCTTATGTCGACCTCGCCGACGGCCCCGTCCCCGGACGCGAAGAGGAAGATACTGGCGGCGCGATGAAGGGCGCGGGCATCCCCGCGAACCGGCTGATCTTCTCCGAAAATTTCGCCTGCCCCGTCTCGGGCTTTACGATCGCCGAGATCGAGCCGCGACTGATCAGCTTCAACGCGCCGCAGGGCGCCAGCCCCCCATGCGACGGCCTTGGCGAGCGGCAGGAGATCGACCCCGATCTCGTCGTCCCCAACCATGCGCTCAGCCTGAAGAAGGGCGCGGTGGTGCCGTGGGCGAAATCGAACCCGCCCTCGCCTTATTATATGCAGGTGCTCGAAAGCCTCGGCAAAGCCTATGGCTTCGACCTCACGACGCCGTGGCAGGACCTGCCCGGCGAAGTGCAGTTGATCATCCTCTATGGCAGCGGCGGCAAACCCGTCGAGCTGACCTTCAAGGACGGCAAGCGCAGCTACACGACGCACAAGGCGTTCGAGGGTGTCATCGGCAACCTCAACCGCCGCCTGCTCCAGACCGAAAGCGCGTGGATGCGTGAGGAGCTGAGCAAATATCAGACGCCGCAGCCTTGCGAGACGTGTCACGGCGCACGCCTGCGCCCCGAACCGCTCGCAGTGAAGATCGCCGGCGAGGATATCAGCCTGTCGGCGCAACGCTCGGTCGCCGACGCGCTCGGCTGGTTCAGCACGCTCGAAGAAAAACTCAACGACACGCAGCGGCAGATCGCAAAGGCGATCCTGAAAGAGATCAACGAGCGGCTCGGCTTCCTCAACAATGTCGGGCTCGATTACCTCAACCACACCCGCACCCGCGGCCCGCTCCGCGGCGGCGAAAGCCAGCGCATCCGGCTCGCCAGCCAGATCGGCTCGGGGCTGTCGGGCGTTCTCTATGTGCTCGACGAGCCGAGCATCGGCCTCCACCAGCGCGACAATGACCGCCTGCTCGCGACGCTCAAGCGCCTGCGCGACCTCGGCAACACGGTGATCGTCGTCGAGCATGACGAGGATGCGATCCGCCACGCCGATTATGTCGTCGACATGGGTCCCGGGGCAGGGCTGCACGGCGGCGAAATCGTGGCCGAGGGCACGCTCGAACAGGTTCTCGCAAACCCGAAAAGCCTGACCGCCGCCTATCTGACCGGCGCGAAGAAGATCGAGATTCCCAAGCACCGCCGCAAGGGCAATGGCTTCGACCTCGTGCTCAAGGGCGCGCGCGCGAACAACCTCCAGAATGTCACCGCCAAGATCCCGCTCGGCACCTTCACCTGCGTCACCGGCCTGTCGGGCAGCGGCAAGTCAAGCCTGATCATCGACACCCTCTATGCCAGCGCAGCGCGCATCCTGAACGGGGCGCGGATGATCGCGGGGCCGCACGACAGCCTGAAAGGGCTGGAGCATTGCGACAAGGTGATCGACATCGACCAGTCGCCGATCGGCCGCACCCCGCGCTCGAACCCCGCGACATATACCGGCGCCTTCACGATCATCCGCGACTGGTTCGCGGGTCTCCCCGAAAGCCAGGCGCGTGGCTACAAGCCCGGGCGTTTCAGCTGTAACGTCAAGGGCGGGCGCTGCGAAACCTGCACCGGCGACGGGCTGATCAAGATCGAGATGCACTTCCTGCCCGACGTCTATGTGACGTGCGAGACGTGCCACGGCAAACGCTACAACCGCGAAACGCTCGAGGTGAAGTTCAAGGGCCACAGCATCGCCGACGTGCTCGACATGACGGTCGAGGATGCCGCCGAATTCTTCAAGGCGGTGCCGTCGATCCGCGAAAAGATGGCGATGCTTGTGCGCGTCGGACTCGGCTATATCAAGGTCGGGCAACAGGCGACGACGCTGTCGGGGGGCGAGGCGCAGCGCGTCAAGCTCGCCAAGGAATTGTCGCGACGCTCGACCGGACAAACGCTCTACATCCTCGACGAACCGACGACCGGCCTGCATTTCGAGGATGTCCGCAAATTGCTCGAAGTGCTGCA
>JAURVS010000106.1 GCA_030655355.1 Sphingopyxis sp. | reverse complement strand
TGGCCGGTAGCGGTCAGTCCGGTTCTCAGAGCTAAACCCTCGAAACAAGACATTCCAATCGATTTCCGATGATTTTCCAGCAGAAGCCCCTATCGATGGTTTTCGGGGGGAACGTGCGTGGAAACGACGGCGGGAAAAATCTCGGCAAAGCCCGATCGGATGTTACGAGCAAACCTGTTCGGGGCCTTTGCTTTGAGTACGCAGGATGGAACGGAGATTGCTATCTCCAACCGCCGGGCGCGAGCTCTGGTTGCAATACTTTGCCTCATGCCTGGGGAGCCGCTGGAACGCGATTATGTCAGCAAATTGCTGTGGCCCGGCCGGTTTCAGGCGCAAGCCCGAGCCAGCCTGCGGCAATGTCTACTCACGCTCGACAAGCTGCTGACTCCACTGGCGGGTCCGGTGCTCGACACGTCCCATGGCAGGATCTCGATTGACCCCGTAAGGATAGGCACGGACCTCGCCGATCTCGAAGCCGCGCTTGCGGACCGGCGAGGCGTCAATGCATGCCAGCTCCTTGCTCAAATCGGCAACAAACCGCTGCTCGACCAAACAGATTTCGGCGACCCGTTCCGAAAATGGCTGGTCGCCCGGCGCCAGCACGTCGAGGTCCGGCTGCAGATAGCCGTGGATGAAGCCTTGTCCGCACTCGAGCATCTGGGTGACGCGCAGGGTCACAAGCAACTTGGTGACGCATGGCGCGCCTGCCACAGAGATGCGGCGCAGCCAGTGGGCGACAGGATCCGGGTGGCGATCCTGCCGTTCGCGCAGCATGACGCGATCGGCGGCGAGTTTTTTCTCGCTGAGGGGGTTTCCGAAGAATTGAGCTTCCGCCTTGGCGGGATTAGCAGTCTCGCGCTGGTTGGACGCACGTCGGTTGCCAGCGTTGTATCCGCCGGCGGCACGTTGCGGGACATGGCCGCCTTCCTTGGTGTGTCCCACCTGATCGAAGGGGAGGTTCATCGCTTTGCCAACGGCGTTCGCGTCACCCTGCGATTGATCGACGGTCGTGACGGGACGGAAATATGGTCCGACCGCTATGATGGCACGGTTGCCGACGCCATCGGCTCGCGCCACATCATAGGCAGCCATTTCGTAACCGGCCTATGTTCGGCGCTGGGCATCGAGAGACAGGCGGCGCGAGCCCGCAAAATGACAAAGAACCGTGACGCCTATGCGCTGTATCTCCAGGGCCGTGACCTCAGTTTACGCGCGGTGGGTGACGGCATGATCGCGAAGGGTATTGAACTGCTCGAACAGGGGCTGGCGATCGATCCCGACTTCGCGGAATGCTGGACCGCGCTTGCCGAAGCGCATCTCTATATCGCCGGTTTCACGACGCGGCTCGACCGGGTTCACCGGGCCCAGTATATGGCTGACTGCGCCCGCAAGGCGATCGAACTCGATCCTTCGCAGGGCCACGCGCTGGCCATGCTAGGCGTCTATGAATTCGTGAACGGCAACGCGGTGGCGGCGCTTGATCTTGGGTATGAGGCCTCGCGGCTGGCGCCCGACGACATGAACGTCGCGTTGCGGCTCGGGACCTTCCTTCTCAATCTCGGCCGGCCGGGTCCGGCCCTCCCCTATATCGAGAGGGTGGTCGAGGCGGATCCGGTTTATGGCCGCAACTATGCGGCTCTGTGCGCGGCGCATTTGTGTCTCGGCCAATATGAGGAGGCCATCGCCGCCGGTCGGCGGATGGCTGATCTTGGGTTTCCCGCGCCGTGGCTGGCGGTCGCCTATGCTGCCAGCGGCGATCATGACCGCGCGGTGGAAACCTATTATGATTTGCGCACCTGGCTCGGCACGATGATCATGCGCCCGCCCGGAATGCCGCCGATCGACGATGCCGCACGCGACGCTTATTTCGCCTTCGCAGCGAAAGGCGTTTGCAGCGGCGACCCGGAAGCGCGCGCCGCCTATTGCACCATGATCGACGCGCTGCACCAGACGATGCCCGATCCCTATGACAATTCGATCGCCTTTCCCGCGATCTGGATGGGCCACGCCGAATTAGTCATGAAAATCTATGGCGAGCAGACAAGCGTTGCGAACCTCTTCGGGCTGATGACCTTGTGGGTCGACAGCGATCCGATCAAGCGAACCTGGCGCCATCCCGATTTCCTGAAATTCGCGAAACGCGTCGGCTATATCGATGCCTGGGACAAATATGGCTGGCCTGAGCATCTGCCCGGACTTCGGGGCGAGAAATAACGCTTTTTTGACGGTCCAGCGGATTGACCGGGCTGCCTGAGCGCGAGCACAAATAGCCAGCAGAAACTGCAGAGCAATCGAAACCCGAAGGTTGGCCGGAAGACGCTTCCGCCGCAATCGGCGGAGCCTTGCCTGCCCCTTGGCGGACCTTACCAATGCCCCAACTATCACATGCAGTACATGCAGCAGACCTCGACACACCCGATGTCGCGCAATGTTTCGTCGATGCGTGGAGCTACATAAGCGGACAATATCCGGACGCGATACTGGCGCAGGTCGGCCCGGTCGCCGTGACCCTGTCGCAGACGATCTGCCCCTTCTTCAATATGATCACGATCAGCGGGCGGACGAACGACGAGGCGGCACTGCGTCAGGCGGTCGCCACGGCGCGCGGCTATGCGGAACGCTGTCCGCACGACGCCATGTTGCTCGTGTCGCCCGACTGGCTGCCGGAACGCGGCGCAGAGATCCTTGCCGACGAAGGCCTCTCCTACAGCATGAGCATGTGGGGCATGGCGACCGACGGGCTCGCCCCGCCACGTCGCGACGAGCCCGCGCTGGAATACCAGATCGCGGATGATGCCGCGTCGTCCCTCGATCTTGGGCGGGTCAATGCCGATGCCTATGGCATGCCGCACGACATCTTCGCGGTGACGGGCAATCTTCACGAATGGTCGGGCACACAATTCGGGGTGGTCGGTTATGAGCAGGGCCGCGCTGTCGCGGCGGCGCAGGCTTATCTCCTCAAAGACTGCATCTATATTGCCATGGTCGCAACTCTGCCCGACTTGCACGGCAAGGGCTATGGCGAAGCAACGATGCGCCGCGCCATAGCCGCGGCACTGGATGCGGTCGGACACAAGCGCCTCTGGCTGCACGCCACTGCGAGCGGCCGGCCGCT
>JAURVS010000090.1 GCA_030655355.1 Sphingopyxis sp. | reverse complement strand
GACGCGCGAATGGAATGCGACCAACGCGTTCATGAAACGCCGCGACAGCGCCGACCATTCGCGCGGCGGTGGCTTTGGCTATGCCACCTCGCTGCTCGCCAGTCAGCGCGCCTGGCTCAAATATCGCGATAGTCAGTGTGTGATCGAAGCTGGAGAATTTGCCGGTGGATCGATGCAGGCCATGGCGCGCTTTTCCTGCCTCGCCGATCTCAGCCGCGCCCGCGGCAAGGAGCTTGCTGCTCTGCGCTGGAAAGGCTGACGTGCGAGACGAGGTGGTGGATGCGCCGGAGGCGGCGGCAGGCCATCGGGTGACGCCCGACGGACGCTATTTCGTCGTGCGCGAGAGGCTATGGCGTTTGTCGGACCCGGAGCTTGAGTCCGGCGAGCGCGAACGGCTTGTGGCGCGGCTCATGAACGCGCGCCGCGCTGTTGGCGCGGCCAAGATGTCGGAAGACAAGATTGCGATGCGCAAAGCCCGCGCCGAGGTTGACGCCAGCAAACGTCTCCTCGGCGAGCGTGGACCGGTCTGGTGGAATGACGGCGCCCCCGACTACAACCGTCATATGGTACGCACAACGCCCTATGCGGTCTGGTTCGAAGGGCTGGGGCAGAAAGGATGAACGCATGCCCCTGAAACTCGAAGGCTCATGCCATTGCGGCGCCGTGCATTTTACCGCGCTGAGCCACACCCCCGTCCCCTATCAACGCTGCTATTGTTCGATTTGCCGCAAACAGCAGGGCGGCGGCGGCTATGCGATCAATCTGGGGGCGAATGCGGAATCGTTGCATATCGAAGGCGCGGGGCAGCTTGGCACATATCGCGCGCAAATCACCGACGAGGAACATGACGGCTGCGAACTGTCGACTGCCGAGAGACGCTTTTGCACTTTATGCGGTGCGGCGCTGTGGCTGTTCGATCCCACCTGGCCCGATCTGGTCCATCCTTTTGCCAGCGCAATCGATTCTGATTTGCCGCCGCCCCCGTCGTCGGTTCACCTGATGCTGAAATACAAGGCGAACTGGGTGCAGCCGACGATCGAGGAGGGGGACCAATGCTTCGATCTCTATCCCGAACTCTCGATCGCCGATTGGCATAAGGCGCACGCGATGTGGGTGGACTGATCGGTCGCTGGTCTTCTCCTAGCCGGATGAGCCGTGGCGGCTGTCGCTCAAAAAAGCGTCGGATTGATTTATGTTGGTCGCTATGCGCGCACCTTTTCGCGCCAACAGGCATTCTATGACAATGACACCATCGATTGCCTTTGTCGGCGCCGGCCCGACGACCATCTATACGCTTCACGCTCTTCTTAATTCGGTCGCTCAGCCCTTCTCGCTGACGATCTTCGAGGAGCAGTCGACCGCGGGCCGGGGCACGCCTTATCGCCCCGGCTGGAACGATCCGGCGATGCTGTCGAACATTGCGAGCATCGAAATCCCGCCGCTTGAACAAACGCTTATCGACTGGCTTCATGCGCAGCCGCCGAGCCGTCTTGTCGCGCTGGGTGTCGACCCCGATGCAATCGGCGAGCGGACCTTCTATCCTCGGCTCGCTCTCGGCGACTTTTTTTACGACCAGTTTCAGGCTTTGCTTGAGCGCGCGCGCGCGCAGGGCATTGCTGTCGACGTCCGTACGCGCTGCCGCGTTGTTGACGCGGCCAGCGAACCCGATGCCATGCGGCTCACGGTCCGGTCGCGCGGCGGCGAGCTCGCCGACATGCGTTTCCACCATGTCGTGCTCGCGACCGGCCACCAGTGGCCGGAGGATCCGCAGGTCCGGCCGGGCTATTTCCTCAGCCCCTGGCCCGCGACCGCGCTTGCCGGGATTCCGCCGGGCAAGGTCGGAATCCGCGGCACCTCGCTGAGTGCAATCGACGCGGCGGTGGCCCTTTCGGTCACCCACGGCGAGTTTGTCGAGATGGCAGATGGCGGCCTCGAATATGCCTCCGCGCCGGGCAGCGAGGCGTTCCACATGACAATGATGTCGCGAAAAGGGCTGTTGCCCGAGGCGGATTTCTTCGCGCCGCTGCCTTATGAGCCGCTCTCGATCTGCACGCCGGAGGCGATGGAAGCCCTTATCGCCGCAGACGGTTTGCTGCTCGAACCGGCGTTCGACCTGTTCAGGCAGGAATTGATTGCAGCCGATCCGGATTATGCCGCCGCGATCGGCATCGCCAAACTCGATCTGGAGGATTTTTGCGAACGCTATTTTGCCGACCGCGCCGAGACCGACCCGTTCGACTGGGCCGAGACCAATCTGGCTGAGGCGCGGCATAATTATGAGATCGAGTACACCGTGCCTTGGCGCTATGCGATCCTGCGCATGCACGAGGTTCTCGCGTTGATCGTGCCCTATCTCGACGCAGAAGAATATCGGCGCTTTTCGAAATTTTTCAAACCAGTCTTCGTCGATGATTATGCCACGGTTCCGCATGAATCGATCAAGCGCATGTTGGCGCTTCACCGCGCGAGAAAACTCGACGTTATGGCGATCGGTGACGATTATCGCGTCGACAGCCACCGACCTGAAGGCGGTGCGGTGCTTGAAGCGATGGGCGAGCGCCACGCCTTCGAAGCCTTCATCGAGGCGACAGGACAGCGGCCGCTCGCCGCCAAGGCATTCCCCTTTCCCTCCTTGCTGCAGCAGGGCATCGTCCGCGATGCGCAGCCCGGCGCTCAACCCAACGCTTCGCGGGGGATCGCCATCGACGACCAGTTCCATCCTGTGTCGGACGACATCCCGGCCGACCAGCTGTTCTGTCTGAGCTTGCCGTTCCTTCTCGGCCGCCATCCCTTCATTCAGGGCATCACGAGTTCGCACGAAATGGGTCTGGTTGTGGCCGAGCAACTGGCGGCGGCGATCGCGCGTGACGCGGGTGGCGGCGGAAATACAAACGACACGGAGATCGCGGCATGAAGCTTTTCGCCATTTACATCGGAGGCGAATTCGAGGGCGCCAATATCGAACTTCATGACATGCGCTTCGTTGTCGCGCCTTCGATCACCGACACGTACGACGAACTGCGACGCCAATGGTGGGGCATCCCCAAAAGCCTGCATATCGACTGCTGGGCGGAGATCGATCACGCCGATGGTTATGATGTGTTCCTGAAGCCCGAACCGTTCGCCGGTCCCGAGCGACTCTATTATGTGAATCTTGGCGGCTATGTGCCGGGCGAGTTCCTCGAGAAGCACAAGAATGTTTTCGTCGTGGCCGACACGCTGGCAAAAGCGAAGGCTCGTGCGCTGCGAAGTGTGAGCGGCTGGCGCGAAGCGCACCGCGACGACATGTTCGAAGCCGAGCAAGCATTCGCGATCGGGGCTGCGAGCGCCCACGATCTTCATATCCATCTTGTGCCGAGTGCGGTGACGAAAGAGATCGCCTTTACCTGCGACTACACGCCGATCCGGGCACGACCGTCGCGCTGACTGCGCGCAACGGGAAATTTAGCTTTATCGACTGCCGCCTACGGGAGCATCGGCTCCGGACTTGGGACCGTTCTCGGTCCGGATCGGCTTATGCCCGCCGCCCGCCTGCACATCATCGTCATAATCTTCGGGATTGCCCCCGCCTCCGGCGCCTGCGCCGCTACCGCTGACCGGGCCGCTGCCATGCTTGTCGGCGCGGCGCCCGCGATTGCTTTCGGTAGTGACATCGCCGTCTTCGCGGTCGGCTTTGGGATAATCTTCCGGCTTCGCGGTCCCGACATTGTCGCGATCCGTTACCTTTGCTTGAGGCAGCGATCCTGGGGTCGCGGCTTTGTCGCTTTCGCCGTCGCGAGCATCGCTGGGCGATCCGCGGGGGGTGGTGTTGCTCATGATCGTCTCCTCTGAGGCGGGCGTGGCTCAATAAGTCGCTGGGGGATCGCTGGCCGGGAAGGATTCGTCAGCCGCCTGATCGACCCTGTCCCAGCTGCGGCTCGCGTCGCTACGCATGCCGTCAGGACCGGCCGAACGCGTCTGGTCGAAATTCTCGGGATCGGTCTCGCTGTCGGCAAACGCCGCCGAATGATCGTCGTCCTTCGGAAATTTCGGGCCGCTCTTTCGGGTGAACCAATAGAGCGCGCCAAGCACCGCGACGCCTGCAAGCTTGCCGAAGCCCGATGTCTTGTGGGGTTGTGCTGCTGTTGCCATGACTGTCTCCTCTTCGATAAAGAAACGGGAGGGCACAGCCAAAGTTGCCCGGTTGATCCATGTTATATCGATTTTCGCGCGCGTGCATCGATAGGGTCGGCACTCTCGCTATCCGTCAATCTGGATGTCGGTCGCGATCGGGAAAAAATGTAAGCCCCGCGACATCTCGCGCGAAAAGCCCGGTTCCGGCGAAAGAGGCCGCTCGCGAATGCATTTGCTGGGCTGCTATCGCGTCTTGCGCTTGCCTTTCACCGGCGCATCGCCGAGCTCGATCCATACCGGCGTATGGTCGCTGGTCTTCTCCCAGCCGCGCGGGCGGAGGTCGACGTCGGCAGTCTTGAGGCGCTTTTCTGCGGCCTGATTGAGGAGCAGATGGTCGATCCGGATGCCGGCGTTTCGTTCGAACGATTTGCGCCAATAATGCCAGAAACTGTAGATCGTCTCGTCGGGATGGAGGTGGCGGATCGCGTCGGTCCAGCCCTGATCGAGCAGCTTCTGGAAAGCGGCCCTCGCTTCGGGCGCGAACAGGGCATCGTCCTTCCAGCGCTCGGGTTTGTAGACATCCTCGTCGGCCGGGATGACGTTGAAATCGCCGATCGCAACCACCGGTGCCTTGAGATCGACGAGCGTGGCGAGATGGGCGTGCAGCCGCTCCATCCAAGCGAGCTTATAGTCGAATTTTGGTCCGGGGCGGGGATTGCCGTTAGGTAGGTAGAGCCCGGCGATCAAAACGCCGCCGACCGCAGCTTCGATGTAGCGGCTTTGCTCGTCATCCGGATCGCCGGGGAGGCCGCGTCGTGTCTCGTGGATCTCGCCGATACGGCTGAGGATCGCGACGCCGTTCCAGCGGCTTTGGCCGTGCCAGATCGCGTCATAACCCGCCTCGTTGATTGCCTGTTCGGGAAAGCTTGCCTGCGGCGCCTTGAGTTCCTGCAGGCAGACAATGTCGGGCTTGGCGAGATTCAGCCATTTCAGCAGGATGGGCAGGCGGCCAGTGATCCCGTTCACATTATAGGTGGCAATTTTCATCGCGGCCTTCTTCCTGGCGGCAGCCAGTGACGGGCGGACTCGCGGCAAGCGGGAGCGACGGGATCGGTCATGCTGTCTACACGCCTCGGGCTCGTTGGTCGTTCCCGACCAGCGCCTGCAACTTGCGGGCGAAAGGGGCGTTGATCGGCAAGCATCGTAAAGGAACACGATATGACCGACGCGCAATGTAATTTGCAGGCATCCGGCGACGACCGGATCGATTTGGGTGAAGAACAGTCGGTCATTGGCTGGAGCGTTCGTCTCGCAGTCGGGGAGGCTGAACTTCGCGAGGCGGTCGATGCGGTCGGCACCTGTCCCGCCCACGTCCGCGAATATCTCGGTATTCGCTGATCGTTTAGGCGCGGCTAGGCCTGCTGCGGCCTGATCTCGAAACCCTGTACATCGGGGTCGTTCGATAGCGCCGCGGCGAGCCGCTCGCCGCGCTCTTCGTCATAGCCATCGGCTATCGCCCCATATTCGATCACCCCGTCCGCAAGGCTCTGCTCGGTCGTGATCGAGCGCAGGCCATGATTGGCGAGCAGGGCGTCGAACGCCCGGCTCGTGACGGCTGCCGACCTCGCATAGCGTGTCTTGAGATGCACGACGCGGCGCTGCGGGGCATGCCGCTCGGTGATCGTCACCGCGGCGAGTACGAGCACGGTCGCCGCTGCGCCAAAGATCGCCAGTTCGTAAAAGCCGATGCCGAACAGGATGCCGAGCGTCGCGGTCATCCACAGCGATGCCGCCGTGGTCAGCCCGCGGACATTCAGACCCTCGCGGAAAATGACGCCGCCGCACAGGAAGCCGATGCCGGTGAGGACGCCGTGCGCCATTCGTACCGGATCGATGCGCACCACCTCGAGCGGCGCGTCGTTCAGCCAAGCCATCTGGTGTACCGCCGACAGCATCAGGAGGCAGCACGAGAGGCTGACCAGAATATGGGTGCGAAGGCCCGCCGGGCTTGCACGATATTCGCGTTCTGCGCCTATGACCGCACCCGCGATGATCGCGCCCAAGATCGGCCAGAGCAATTCCGCGCTCAACAATTCCATACCAGATCTTTTTCCTGCGTGGCCTCCGCTTTCGAACCCGCGAGGCGTGACATGGTTTCGGTATCGTCCGGGTAAAATGGAGTGACGCAGAAATATTCGATTTAATCTCGATCAATCTCGGCAACGCGCGCGCCGTTCCGGCCGTTCGGAGATTGTCGTCCTGTCGGATCTGGCTGGGGCACACCCGATCGGAACAGGATCGATGGACGAGACGTTTACGAAGATTGTGTCGAGATGCGCGGAGGGGAGAGAGCGGCTCACCGTGCCGACAGGGGAAAGGCTGCTTGACCGCTATTGAGGAACCGAGTGGCGGGGCGATCGCTTCTGTCGGGTAAGTCTTCCCCGTTCACTCCGATCGGAACATCATGCAGACGGCCGACGCCTATCGCCACATGAAAGCGAACATTGTGCTTTACGGCGCGTTGTTCGCCAATCTCGGCATCGCGGTGGCGAAATTCGTCGCAGCCGGCATCAGCGGATCGTCGTCGATGCTCACCGAGGGCGTCCATTCGCTCGTCGACAGCGGAAACCAGATGCTGCTGCTCTACGGTCAGTCGCGCGCGAAGCGTCCGCCCGACGCCTTTCATCCTTTCGGTTACGGCCGCGAGCTCTATTTCTGGGCGTTCGTCGTGGCGATCCTGATCTTTGCGATCGGGGCGGGCGTGTCGATTTACGAGGGGTGGAGCCATATCATCGATCCCGAACCGCTACGCGATCCGACGATCAACTATGTGGTGCTCGGCTTCGCTTTCCTGCTCGAGGGCACGTCTTGGGGTATTGCGGTTCGCGAGTTCAACGCCGGGCGCGGCGGGCAGGGATGGTGGAAGGCGATCAAACGCTCGAAGGACCCGGCTGGCTTCATCGTTCTTTTCGAGGACAGCGCTGCGCTGGCCGGACTCATGATCGCCGCAGCTGGCGTGTGGATCAGCCATGCCACCGGCGACGCGCGCTACGACGGCATGGCCTCGATCGCGATCGGCGGAGTGCTCGCCGCGGTCGCGGTTCTGCTTGCGCGCGAGGCGAAGGGCCTGCTCATCGGCGAAAGCGCCGATCCGCACCTCGTCGGCGCGATCTGGGAAATACTGGGGCGCCGCGCCGAGATAACGGCCGTCAATCATGTCCGCACGATCCACACATCTCCCGATGCGGTCTTTGTTGCTGTCAGTGCCGATTTTGATGACGCGCTGTCGATGGGACGCGCCGAAACGCTCATCGAAGAGATGGAGGCCGAGCTCAAGGCGGCTGAACCGCGGATCAGTTCGATCTACATCCGGCCTGAGAAGCAGAGCGACGCCGTGGTCTATCCCGCACCGCGCCGGGATTGATTGCGGCAAGATGGCCAATGGCCGAGGAGATTTGATGCAGGATGCGACATTGAGCGATGTGACTTATGACTGCCTGGTCATTGGGGGTGGCCCTGCGGGGCTGACCGCCGCCATCTATCTCGCGCGTTTCCACCTCTCCGTGCTCGTCGTCGATTCCGGCGATAGCCGTGCCGAACTGATCCCGCTGACTCGCAATCATGCGGGCTTTCCCGAAGGCATATCGGGCTCCGCGCTGCTGTCGCGGATGCGCGAGCAAGCGGGCCTCTACGGAACGCAGCTTCGATCGGCTCGGGTCGACACTCTTTCGCTTGGGCCGGACGGGTTTGAGGCGCTTTCCGGCAGCGCGGCGTTTCGCGCGCGCACGGTTCTGCTCGCGACGGGCGTGGTCAACCGGCGGCCTCCCATGATCGGTGCTGCCGACCATGCCCGCGCGCTCGCCGAAGGTCGGCTGCGCTACTGCCCGATCTGCGACGGTTATGAAGTGACGGACAAGCGTATCGCGGTGCTGGGTACCGGTGAGCGGGGTACTAATGAGGCGCTTTTCCTGCGCGGTTACACCCAGGACATCGGTCTTGTGGCGCCCGAGGGCGGGCATGAGCTCAGCGATGAGCAGAGGGCCGACCTGCACGACGCCGGTGTCCAGATCGTCGGCGTGTGCGACGCCGCGGTGCTCGAGGAGGATGGCCTGCGGCTCGATATCGAAGGGGCGTCGATACGCGTCGACAGCTTATACCCTGCGCTCGGTTCCGACATCAGGTCGGAGCTTGCGCGCGAAGTTGGCGCTGAAATGTCAGACGAGGGGTGCCTGATCGTCGACGCGCACCAGCGCACGAACGTCCCCGGCCTCTATGCGGCGGGGGACGTTGTGCTCGGGCTAGACCAGATCAGCCATGCGATGGGCGAGGGCGGCGTGGCGGCGACCACCATTCGCAACGACCTCGCCCGAAAGGCACCCCTTCGCCGCTAATCAGGCCTTCGGCTTCGCATCAAGGTCGACCTTAAGTTCGCGCGGCCAATGGCGGAGTGCGCGGCACGCTTCGATGAAGGTGCTGGCATCCCCGGCCTTGGTGAGTGCAATGCAGGCTTCGTCAAGATCGTCGGCAAGACCGGCGGCTGCAAAGATCGCCTCGGCCTCGGCTGTGATGCCAATAAACTTGCAGTGAGCGAAGGCATCGCTGACGAAATCCTTGGCCGCCGCATCCGCCGCGAGTGTGGCAGCGCCCTCTTCCGAGACGAGGATTGCAACCGCATCGAACAGCACCGACGGGCCGCCATCGATTTTGTGCTTTGCTCCGACTTTGGTTCCGTCAGATAGCGTGACGCCGCCGATCTTAGGCGCGACCACGTCATAGACCCCGCCTTCGGTGTCGAGAGCCTTAAGCAGCGCTTTGAAGATCGCCGGGTCGGCGCCGTCGCTCATTAGAATGCCAAGCTTTCGTCCCTTGAAGCTGCCCGGTCCATTTTTGACAATGCTGAGCGGGTCGGAGACGGGCAGGTCGGCGATCGGCTTCCGCGCTGCGGGGGCCGCATCGGGAAGCGGCAGGCCGAGGCCGTCGGCGACCGTTGCAGCGAGACCCTCGTCGATGTTGCGCAGGTGCGAGACGGTGCGCGATCGGATATCAGGGCGCTCGACCTTCGACAGTTCGAACACCAGCGCGTCACCGATATGTTTTTGCTCGATCGGCGTCTGACTGACGAAGAATTGCCGCGCCTGGCTATAATGATCGGCAAAGCTCTCCGAGCGTGTACGCTGCTTGGGTCCATCGGCTTCTTCCTCAAAGCTCCGGAACCCGCGCACCGGATCCTCGCGCGGGCCGCCTTGCGTTGGACCCCAGCTGTTCGGCTCGTAGTTCACTCGGCCGACGGGGTTTCGCATCGCCATATGGCCGTCCTGCTGAAAGTGCGCCATCGGGCACTTCGGCGCGTTGATCGGGATATGCGTAAAGTTGGTGCTTCCCAGACGTTTGATCTGCGTGTCGAGATAGGAGAAATTGCGGCCCTGGAGCAGCGGGTCATTCGAGAAGTCGACACCCGGCGGGACATTTTGCGTCATGAACGCGACCTGCTCGGTCTCGGCGAAGAAATTGTCGACGACGCGGTCGAGCACGAGGCGGCCGACGATACGGATCGGGACCAGTTCCTCGGGGATCAGCTTGGTTGCGTCGAGCACATCGAAGTCAAAGCTGTCGGCGAAGTCATCGTCGAACAGCTGAACGCCGAGCTCCCATTCAGGAAAATCGCCGCTGTTGATGGCGTCCCACAAGTCGCGGCGATGGAAATCGGGGTCCGCACCGTTGATTTTGACCGCTTCGTTCCACACCACCGACTGCAGGCCCTGCTTGGGCTTCCAGTGGAATTTGACGAAAGTCGATTTGCCCTTGGCGTCGATCAGGCGGAAAGTATGAACGCCAAAGCCTTCCATCGTCCGGAATGATCGCGGGATCGCACGATCGGACATTGTCCACATGATCATGTGGAAGCTTTCGGGCATCAGGCTGATGAAATCCCAGAAATTGTCGTGCGCCGAGGCAGCCTGCGGAAAAGCGCGGTCGGGTTCGGGCTTCACCGAGTGAACGAGATCGGGGAATTTGATCGCGTCCTGAATGAAGAAAACGGGGATGTTGTTGCCGACAATGTCCCAATTGCCTTCCTGCGTGTAAAGCTTGACCGCGAAACCGCGCACGTCGCGCGCGAGATCGAAGCTGCCCTTCGATCCGGCGACGGTTGAGAAGCGGACAAAAGCGGGGGTGCGCTCGCCGACGCGCTGAAAGATATCGGCGCGGCTCACGTCGGCAAGGCTGTCGGTGAGTTCGAAAAAGCCGTGCGCGCCATAGCCGCGCGCGTGAACGACGCGCTCGGGGATGCGCTCGTGATCGAAGTGGAAGATTTTTTCGCGGAAGTGGAAATCTTCGAGCAACGTCGGTCCGCGCTGTCCCTGCTTCAGGCTGTTCTGGTCGTCCGCGACCGGCGTGCCATGCTGGGTGGTCAGCACCGCGACATCGCCCTCGGCGACTTGATGCGTCTCGCCGCCATCTCCCTGCGTGTCGGAAAAGCTGAAGGTGATCGGGGCATCTGAAGGGATGGCGCCGATCTTCTGGGGGCTTTCGCCAGCGATATCGGCGGCGGCGATGCCTGCCGCCGTCTTGGCGCCAGGCGTTTTGCTTTTGTTGGCCATGTCGAGTTACCGATCTGTTGAATATAAGGGAGCGGCGGTACGCCGCGCGCGGCCGAGGCGCCGCAACGCTGCGGTGCGTTCTCACTCAACCATCGACGCAGCAGGCTGGTTGCCGTCTCCAAGCCGAAATTAACCTGCATCATGACGATTGGCGGCGCCGCGATGCAACATGCGTGGCTGTTGCCCGTTGGAGGGACGGCGAGGTGTTCGACGCCTGATGCACTTCCAACCCTGCAAGGACCGTCAAAGATGTTCACCGAACGGTTTTTAAGAGACAGGCGCGGCGTCAGCCTCACTGCCGAGGAGCGCGCGCGGCTCGAGGTCGCGATCAGCGAGGTCAGGACGCTCGAGCCGCGAACTTTGCTGGCGCGCGCGGGCGAGCCGCTCGAGGTGAGCACGCTCCTGATTGAAGGGGTGATGTCGCGTTATCTCGACGACCGGAACGGTCTTCGCCAACTCGTCGCGATCCACCTTCCGGGGGATTTTCTCGACCTTCACGCCTTCCCTTTGAAAGTCCTCGATCATGATGTCGCAACGCTGACAGCGGCGACTGTCGCGCTCGTTCCGCATACGGAACTGGAGGCGATCATGGTCGAAATGCCCGGTCTTACGCGAAAGCTCTGGTTCGCGACATTGCTCGATGCGGCCATTCACCGCGCTTGGCTCTTTCGTCTCGGCCGGCTCGACGCGGTGGGACGGATCGCCCATTTCCTTTGCGAGGCCAATGCGCGGTTGTTTTCAGCAGGACTGAGCGATGGCCGGCGGTTTGCCCTCGGGCTGACGCAGGCCGATCTAGCCGAAATCTGCGGGCTGACGACGGTCCATGTGAACCGGGTCATGCGCCAGCTTCGCGAGGAACAGATCTGCATCTTCCGTTCCTCGCTAGTCGAAATCCTCGATCCCGTACGGCTTGCGACGCGCGGCCAGTTCAATCCCGCCTATCTTTATATCGCCGACGACGAGCGTCTCCCCTCCGTGAAAAGGCCGAAAACATCATGAGCATGCCTTCCAATGAACCGCAGCCCGAGAGCGAACCGGGGATCGCGAGCGCCGAGAACGGTCTTGTGCTGCTCGACGGACCCGACGGCGTCGCGATGACGCTGACGGCCGACGCCGCCGCCCGCACCGGACAAAGCCTGATCGAAGCTGCTGCGCTTGCCGAAAGCCAGAAGACAGCGACGAACGATGTTTGACATGATCGGGCAATGGCGCCGCCTCGCGGCGGCGGGGGCATCCGCGCAGGCGACTGGCATCGAGGCGATCGAGACAGTTAGCGGTGCTGGCGATGTGATCGTGGCACGCGGCGCTATCATGAGCGAGGCCGCTCGATCACCTTGGGCAGCCGATTATGGCGAACTCGGTCGTATGGTCCCTGAAAAAGTGGAGGCCGCATCTCGCGCCGCTTCGGACGCGGCGACGCTGATCTGGGACAACCAGTCTCGTTGGCAGCGTCATATGCGACATCTCGGCGCGATGGCGATGCGGGGGCGTCCGCCGACGTTTGCGGAATGGCTGGACCTTGTAGAGCGCAATGCGGCGCTGATTGTTCGATCAGCCGAAGCGTCGGCGGAAATCGGATCCGCGTCCTTGGCTCCGTTCAGCCGACAGGTGAAAGCCAATGCGCGAAGACTTGCGGCGCAGCAGCCGGGCCGCGCTCGCCGATCGAAAGCGAAATCGCGGTAACCTAGTCGACCAGATTGGTGGTTCGACAGCAATGGCTGCGTTTCGATGCAGTTTTTTCGATTGTTGGAATGCGGAACGAAAAAGGACCCGCAGAGGCGGGTCCTAGGTTCCCATGGCTGGGAGGGAGGATTAGGTGTCGCTGCCGGGCGTTCCGGGCTTGGGCGCCTTGCCGTCTTCGATGCGCCCTTCGTTGCGGAGGTCGCGGCCTTCCTGGGCCTTGCGCTTGGCTTCGGCGGAATCACCCTTTTCGTTGAGCTCTTCCTTCACATAGCCGGCGGCTTCTTTCGCTTTGCCTTCAATGCTCATGTTCATCTCCATCGGTTGATGTCCGAGAAACCGATGATCGGGTCCAAAGTTGCCTTACGAGCGGGCAGTTTAGCTTCGCTAAGACACGCAACTTTTTTTGTTTTTCGGTGTTCGCGACCGCGTTGGGTACTCGGGGCAAATATGCGTTGAAAGCAGCATGAAACGCGTCTCTTTCGGAACCAAAGCCTCTTCAGTTTGTTTTGTTTCCGGACGTCCTGCGGAGCGCTGCGCGTCCCAATATAATCTAGCAATTTGGGTGAGGCCTTCTGTCGCTTCATTTTGGAAGGTATACGCCTGTGTACGAAGCTCCCGATCGCACGTCGTTCGATGAAGGCCTCGAATCTTGTCTGTCGCTTCATCCAAAAGCGTCTGTGCCAGTCCGTCTGGCGCTGATCGGCGGCTTCCTTCCGCGCCGCTGCGGTATCGCGACATTCACGACCGACATATATGAATCGCTTGCTGTGGCGGCGCCCGATCTTGCGGTCGATGTCTATGCGATGGCGCCGGCGGCGGTTCCGACGTCGTTCGACGCGAAAGTTCGCGCTTCAATCACCGAAGGCGACGCCGACAGCTTTATCGATGCCGCCAGGCAGATCGAGGCAAGCTGCGCCGATGTGGTCTGGCTCCAGCATGAGTTCGGCCTGTTTGGCGGGCTGGCTGGCGACATGATACTCGAACTGGTCGATCGTGTCGCAGCGCCGCTCGTCGTCACGCTCCACACGGTTCTTGCCGAACCCGATGCGGAACAGCGGCGCGTCATGGAACGGTTGATCGCGCGTGCCAGCAAACTCGTCGTCATGTCCGAACGCTCGCGCGATCTGCTGCGCAGCGTCTACCGTGCCGACGAAGATCAGATCGCCCTGATCGCGCATGGCGTTCCCGATCGTCCGTTTGGCCGGACGCCGAAGTTCAAACATAAGTTCGGATTTGACGGCAAGCAGGTCGCGTTGACATTCGGCCTGTTGTCGCCGGGCAAGGGGATCGAAGCGGTCATCGAGGCGCTGCCCGTGATTGTCGAGGCTTATCCGAATTTCCTCTACTGTGTCGCGGGCGCGACGCATCCCAATCTTCTGGCGCGCGAAGGCGAAGCGTATCGCGAGCGGCTGCAGGCGCTCGCCGCCTCGCTTGGCGTGGACAGGCATGTTCGCTGGATCGACGCCTTCATGGAAAGCCACGAGCTTCTCGATCTCCTCGAAGCAGCCGATATCTATGTGACGCCTTATACGGGAGCGCAGCAATCGACCTCGGGCACGCTGGCCTATGCCATGGCACTGGGCAAGGCCGTGGTCTCGACACCTTATGTTCACGCCGCGGAACTGCTGGCAGACGATCATGGCGTGCTGGTGCCCTTTAACGACAGCGCCGTGATCGCAAACGAAATCAAGAATCTGCTCGGCGACCCTGACCGGCTGCTCACGCTGCAGAAGCGGGCCTATGAACGCAGCCGCGACATGATCTGGCCGGTTTTCGCGGCTCGGACCCACGCGCTGATCGAAGAAACCAGGATCAAGTCCAAAGCGTCTCCAGTACCCGCCCGCATCGGCATCGACGGCCTGCGGCGTATTTGTGACGACACCGGCATTCTTCAGCACAGCATTCATATGATCCCTGACCGAGCGCACGGATATTGCATCGACGACAATGCGCGCGCGCTGATGCTGATGCACCGGCTTGACGACGACGCCCGCAGCGAATGTGGCCAGCTTGCCTCCGTCTTCGCGTCCTTCGTCCAGCACGCGTGGAATGAGGACAAACGCGCATTCCGAAATTTCATGGGCTTCGGGCGGAACTGGCTTGAGGATACAGGCTCCGAGGATAGCTGCGGTCGGACGCTTTGGGCGCTCGGTGCGACGGCGCAAGGCGCGCGCGATGTCGGGATGCGGCAATGGGCGCGCGAGTTGTTCGCACATAGCGCCGCTTCCGCACTGCACTTCAATTCGCCGCGCGCGATCGCATTTGCGATGCTCGGTGCCGATCTCATGCTCGCAAGCGAACCTGCACATGCGCTTGCGACGCGCATATTGGAGCAGGGCGCCGATCGATTGATCGATCTCCACGTCGAACTCGCGCGTCCGGATTGGCAATGGTTCGAGCCCGTGCTCGCCTATGACAATTGCCGCCTGTCCGAAGCGATGCTGCGCGCGGGCGTGCGGCTCGAACGGGCGGACGTGATCGCATGCGGTGTCGAAACGCTGCGCTGGATCAATAATGCCCAGATTTCGCCTTATGGACATTATCGCCCTATCGGGTCCGACAGCTTCGGCAATGAGTATGAGCTGCCTCGGCCGTTCGATCAGCAGCCGCTCGAGATATGGGCCGCGATCGACGCCGCATCGGCTGCCTATGATGTAACCGGTGACGCCATCTGGCTTGCCCATGCGCGGCGTGCCTATGAATGGTTCGGAGGGTGTAATGATCGCGGGGTAGTTGTTGGCGATCCGCTGACGGGGACGAGCAGGGACGGCATAAACCCGCGCGGGCTCAATCTGAATGAAGGCGCAGAGTCCGTTCTGGCCTATCAACATGCAACCTATGCCATTCGGGATTTTATCCAGAAAGTCGGTTAAGGGATATCATGGCGCATCTGGTCCAACATGAATTGCGGCTCCACGCCGACCCGACGCGTGTCGTTGTACGTCCCTTCCATCTGGCCTGGCAGGCGTCGGGTCCGGACCTTGAACGAGTGCAGCGGCTGGCACGCGAGATCGTTGCTCTCGATCCCCGGACGGTGCGCGCCGAGCTCGGCGTCGTGTTGCGCGATTTCGCCGACCGCCATTGGCAGATAGAAAAGGTGTTCGAGGATCGCTTCGACCAGATTGAGCCCAAGCTTGGCCTCGAAGGCCTGACGCTCAAACGGGAGATGCGGCTCCTGATCGGCGCCTATTTCTGCCACGAATACAGCTTTGCGGCCGCCGCGCTGATGAACCCGAGCGTGGTGCGCCATCCCGACCAGAGCGGGTTGCAGGAAGGAAGTATCCGCATTCTTCTTTCGTTGCGCGCGGTCGGCGAAGGGCATATTTCGACGATCGCTTTTCGTGAAGGGATCATTACGCACGACCGCGAGCTGACACTTCTCCCGCAGCCGGGCTTTGCCACCGCCGCGTTGCTCGGGCCGCACCGTGAGGACAAGCCTGACGATGTCGTTTCGGTCTTCCGCCAAAAGGACAGCACGCTTTCGGGAACGGTGATCTTCCCGATTACTGAAGCACAGCGCAATGGTCTCGAAGATCTGCGGCTGGTCGAGTTTGTACGCGATAGCGGCAAGAGCGAGTGGATCGGGACATATACGGCCTACAGCGGCCGCGATATCCAGTCCGAATTGCTACGCACGCGCGATTTCAGGGATTTCACCTTGACCCCGATCAAGGGCGCCGCCGGACGCAACAAGGGCATGGCGCTGTTTCCGCGCAAGATCGATGGCCGGTTCTGCATGATCGGACGTCAGGACGGCAAAAATCTCTACCTGCTGCGATCCGACACAATCGACAATTGGGAAGGTGGCGAGCTGTTGCTTGAGCCGCGTTTTCCATGGGAACTGATCCAGATCGGCAATTGCGGCGCGCCGATCGAGCTCGACGAAGGGTGGCTGGTCCTGACGCACGGCGTCGGCGCAATGCGGAAATACGCGATCGGGGCGGTGCTGCTCGACAAGGAAGACCCGTCGAAGGTGATTGGCCGGACCTCCAATCCCATCCTGTCCGCTGCCGACGAGGACCGCGAAGGCTATGTTCCCAATGTGGTGTACACGTGCGGGGCGATTAGGATCGGGGACGATATCTTCATGCCCTACGGCGTTGCGGACAGTTCGGTCTGCTTTGCCTTTTTTGCGATATCCGAAATCCTCGCGGCCATGGGACAGACTGCACGGACTGCGGGCTGAGATGGGAGATCGCGGGTGCGCGGTCCATATGCCGCCCAATCCCGCTTATCAAACCGATTTCGCCCAACAGTTGTTTACCGGGTTGGCGGACGCCAACACGGCGCGCATCGTCTGCGAACCGCGCCATCCAGCGGAGCGGATCAGTGCTCATTCCGCGCGGATCAAAAGGGAATATGAGGGCGCCGAGCCGCCATTCGGTGGCGAAATCGATGCTCTGGATTGCTGGTCGTTAAGATGCGACGCCAATCCAGCATCAGGTCGGGATCATCCGGGATAGGGCGATTGCTTGAGAAGGCGCGCAAGATGTGCGGCATTCGCCGCCACCATCTTGGCAGTTTTCGTGATCATTCTTGGGCGGTGCTCGAGATCCTTGAAATCGACCGATCCCATCGCCTCGCCGACCCAGTAACAGCCCGCGACCGCGGCTATGGTCCAGCCGGTGTCGTTCAAGGACTGGAAGAGCTGCGAGCAGACATGATGCGCGCCATCTTCGTTACCGACGATCGCAGCGACCGCGACTTTCGAATAGCTCGGCATCCGGCCTTGCTCGTCGGTTTCGTCGAGGAAAGCGTCCATGCGTTCGAGGACCAGCTTCGCCACGCTTGATGGCTGCCCCATCCAGATCGGAGTGCCGAAGATGAGGATATCGGACGCGAGAATCTGCTCGCGGATTTTAGGCCAGTCGTCACCATCGCCCTCGTCCGACGTCACGCCCCATTTGACGTTGTGGGCCGCGATGCGGATGGGTTCCAGGACTTCAACATCATGCTCAGCAAAATGCTCCGCCAGAACCGCAATCATCGCGTCGGTAGAACTCTCGCGGCCCTTGGCGGACAACGAGCAATTGATGGCTGTTGCGGTAAGCGGCGCGACCATATCGACTCCTTCATCCCCTCAGCAATGGGCGGCGCGCATGGAAGTTCCGAATATGTTCGCTACCAGAGGAACAAGGAGGTTCTTGCGCCGTGTTCTCCAAGGCGATTCTGTTTACATCGGACTATTCCAGCCAAGCGGACGAACTGGGCTTAGACTGCTGTCTCACGAAATCGATGAAGGCGCGCAGCGGGGCAGGTAGGTATCGGCGGCCGGCATAATAGAGAAAGGGCCCCGCGAAGGGTGGGCACCAATCCTCCAGCACCGGTTCCAGCGCGCCGCTGTTCAGTTCGGCGCGCATCCAGTCTTCGAAAATTCCCATAAGGCCAAGCCCGCCAACCGCGGCCTGGATCAGCAGGTCGGACGCGCTACCTGGCTGGCTGATCAGCGGGCCGTCGGGATCGACACGGACGATCTCGCCATCTTTCTCGAACTCCCATACCGCCATTCGTCCACCGGCGAAGCGGCCACGCAGGCAGCGGTGCTGGAGCAGGTCTCGCGGGTGCTGCGGCCGACCGTGTTCGGCGAAATAGCCGGGGGCGCCGACGATCAGAATGCGTTGCGTGCGTGGGCCGATTGGCAGCGCGATCATGTCCTGCTCGAGACGTTCGTCATAGCGAATGCCCGCATCATAACCGCCACCAACCATATCGATGAAACTGTCTTCAGCGGTGATTTCGAGGCGGATCTCGGGATATTTCTTCAGGAAGGGCACAATGATCGGCGCGAGGACGGTACGTGCAACATTGGCGGGAACGTTGAGGCGCAACGCACCTGCGGGACTGTCGCGAAAGTTGTTCACTGCATCGAGCGCTTGCCCGACCTCTCCTAGCGCGGGGCGAAGACGTTCGTAAAGCTGGCGGCCCGCGTCGGTCGGGGTGACGCTGCGTGTCGTGCGGTGGAGCAGGCGGACGCCGAGCCGAGCTTCGAGACGGCGTAACGCTTCGCTCAGTCCTGACGCTGAAGAACCCGAGACGCGCGCGGCGTCGCGAAAGCCGCCCGCGTCGACTACAGCGATGAAAGTCGCAAGATCGTCTAGATGACCAATCATCGTACGAAATATCGCACAGGTTATTCGATATTGCACGGCTTATCGTGCAATAAACGCAAGCGCATATGGCGATCACCTCGCAGGAGAACACCGATGACCATCAAGACTTACCCGCTCGCCGGCCGCCCCGTGAACCGTATGGGCTATGGCGCGATGCAGCTTGCCGGGCCCGGCGTGTTCGGCCCGCCGAAGGACAAAGAGGCGGCGCTTGCCGTGCTGCGCGAAGCCGTCGCGAGCGGCGTCAACCACATCGACACAAGCGATTTCTATGGCCCGCACGTCACCAATCAGATCATTCGCGAGGCGCTGCATCCCTATCCAGAGGACCTTCTGATCGTCACGAAGGTCGGAGCCGTGCGCGGAGACGATGCATCGTGGAACCCGGCGTTCGCGCCCGAGCAGCTGGAGCGCGCGGTCGAGGACAATCTGCGCAACTTGGGCCTGGAGGCACTCGACATCGTCAACCTGCGGGTGATGATCCCCAGCACTGCCGATCACAGCAAGCCGGGCGAAGGCTCAATAGAAAAGAGCTTCGCTGTTCTGGCGCAATTGCAGCAGCGCGGGATGATCCGGCACCTGGGGCTCAGCAATGTCACTTCGGCACAGGTCTCAGAAGCGCGGACGATTGCACCCGTGGTATGCGTCCAGAACCAGTATAACCTTGTACAGCGCGGAGACGACGTGCTGGTCGACGAACTGGCCGCGGCGGGCATAGCCTATGTGCCCTTCTTTCCGCTCGGTGGTTTCAGTCCGATCCAGTCGAGTGGCCTGTCGTCGCTCGCTTCGGAAGTCGGTGCGACGCCCATGCAACTGGCGCTCGCATGGCTGCTCCACCGTTCGCCCAACATATTGTTGATCCCGGGCACCTCATCGGTCGGGCATCTGCGCGAGAACATCGCCGCTGAGACGCTCTTGCTCGATGACGATATTTTCCGCAGGCTCAATGCGATCGGCCAAGCAGGCGCCTGAGATCTTCGCTGCAGCGGTTCGATGGCGTGGAACGGGATCAGGATCAGAGCGGGCGGTTGCCGATTGCGGCGAGCAGATCGCGCGCGTCGGTCACGCGCCCGTCGGCCAAAGCCCGCTCAAGATTTCCAAGGTAGGTTTCGACACGCAGGGGATCGACGGCGACTGGGCCGTGCGAAATGTCGAGAACCCTGCCGATCAGCGGAGTCAATATTTTGTCGAATCCGAGCAGGCTTTGGCGCAGGGTCGCCCGCGGTCGGTTCCGGGACTTTACCTCTCGTCGAGGCCACCCCAATTCCCCTGGGTCGGGTGGTAAGAGCTTATTTCACAAAATCACAGAAAATCGATTGGATCGTCCGCTTTTCCCCTTTTCGCCCCTGAAGCTGACCGTTCGTAAACGGCCAATCGCTGTCGCTAGCCGAACGAAATTTTGAAGCGCCGGAACTGCCACTGGGGTCGGCGAGTATTCTCGCCGAGCTTCAAAACACCAAGGATTGAACGCTTTCCACCGGGCCGCGCTCTCGCGCGGTCCGGACTAACCTGCTGTTCTGCCCGCACCTCAAGATCGGCGGCTTGTTGGCTGTATGAAATTGCGGCCTGACGCCAAATTGAAGCGACGCCCATGAGGTCGCGGACCTGATCTCTGGCCTCCGATCGCGCCGCGGCGATCCATGGCGCCGAGTTCGTCATCGACGGTGGCACCGTTCCGACCGTCTGAGGCCGGCGCGCCGACGCTCGGGGCTCGCGGTGGGCGTCGCGAGCGGTGCGTTCAGCGGCGTAGAGGTCTGCCTTTGGGGTAGAAGCTGACGGCCCCCGCATCGCTCGAAATCGCCGTGCGTTACGTGAGGCTGTTTCCATAACCTATGACGATGGTCGACAGCATCAGCACGGCGATCCCCAACCACACGAACCCCCGGGTGCGTTTGCCCGCGGGCGCCCATTCCTTGAGTGCGAAGCCCCACAGCGTCGAGAAGAGAATGATGCTCGCCATATGCAGCGTCCAACTCGAAAAGCCGAAGCGGCCCATCTGGCTTTCGCCCATCGTGTAAAAGAAGAACTGAAAGTACCACAGCGTACCGCCAAGCGCGGCGAGGCCGTAGTTCAGCGCGAGCGGCGGTTTTTCGGTCGCGCCCGGTGCCGCTTCGCCCACGAACTGGCGAGCGCTGCGGTTTCGCGCGATCAAGATACTGCACCAGATGAGGTTGGTGGTGAGCCCGCCGAGCAGGACGACGCACAGCACCGGCAGCCCTTGCCAAAGCGGGTCGGTTCCGGCGACGAGCGTCAGAACGCGGATCGGCTGACCTGCGTCGAGCCCCCAAGCAAAACAGCCCGACATGATTCCGGAAAAGACTGCGATCGCGAGCCCTTTCTTGAGGTTGAATTCGGACGCATCGGAGGACTTATCTGCGCCGCTCATTTCGCGCTCCTTGCGGCGGCCGGCATGTGCGACAAGGACAATTCCGACGAGCGTGATGGCAATTCCAAGGAACACTGTCTGTCCGCTCGTCGTCGCGAACAGCGTGCCTAAGGTGCCGCGAAAGATCGGCGGGCCCATCGTGCCGATCACCGTCGTAAGGCCGAGCGCAACCGCCATGCCGAGCGACAGACCCAGATAGCGCATGGTCAGCCCGAATGTCAGCCCACCCAGCCCCCACATCGCACCCCAGAACCAGCACCAGAACCAGATGTCGCCCGGTGTCCGGCTCAGCACCCCGATCAGGTCGTGCGTCTGGCTCGATGCGAAAAGCCACGGAGCGATCGCCCAGGAAAAGATGCCGCCGGTGATCCAGAAGATCTCCCACGACCAAGCGCGGATGCGCTTGTACGGCACGTAAAAGCTCGCGGACGACAACCCGCCGAGCCAGTGAAAGAACACGCCAAGCAGCGGGTTCGCATCCATATTCTTTCCTCTCGTCCGTATCAGGCGGCCAGTGTTTCCGGGCCTATTCCGCTAATGTTTGTTGCGCCCGTGAGCGCCATGGCGACGCGCATTTCGGCTTCGATAAGATCCAGCACATGCCGCACGCCGGCTTCGCCTGCTGCCGCGAGCGCGAAGGCCCACGCGCGGCCGAGCATCACGCCTTGCGCACCAAGTGCGAGCATTCGCACTACATCGAGCCCCGACCGTATGCCGCCATCGGCGAACAACGTCAGCCGATCGCCGACGGCGTCGGCGATGCGCGGCAGCGCGCGTGCAACCGAAGGCACGCCGTCGAGTTGCCGCCCGCCATGGTTCGACACGATGATGCCGTCGACGCCAGCTTCAACGGCGCGGCGTGCGTCATCGGCATCCAATATGCCCTTGATGACGATGGGCCCGTTCCAGTGCGCGCGAATGAAATCGAGGTCGGCCCACGTCACGCTCGCGTCGAAATTATCCTTCATCCAGCCGAGGAAGTCTTCGAGCCCCGATTTGGGTCCAAGCAACGGGGCGACATTGCCGAGCTGATGCGGGCGGCCATTTACACCGACATCCCATGCCCAGCCGGGCCGACGCATCGCCTGTCCGACGCGGCGCGCCTTCCCGCGCAAATTGGCCGCACCCGAAAGGCCCGACCGCACGTCGCGATAGCGCGCGCCAGGGAGCGGCATGTCGACGGTGAAAACAAGCACCGGGCACCGGGCGGCGCGCGCTTCGTCGAGCAGCGCGCGCAGGAAACCGCGGTCGCGGACCATATAAAGCTGGAACCAGAAAGGCGTCGAAGATGCTTGCGCGACCTCCGCCAGCGAGCAGGCTGAAACAGTCGAAAGCGTGAAGGGAACGCCCTTTTCTGCCGCGGCGCGCGCTGCCTGAACCTCACCGCGCCGCGCCGCCATTCCGGCAAGCCCGATCGGGCCGAGCGCAACGGGCATCGCCATATCCTGGCCCAGCAGCTTGGTCGAAAGATCGATCGCCGACACATTGTTCAGGACGCGCTGACGCAGCGAAATATCCTGTAGATCCTCGATATTGGCGCGTAGCGTGCGTTCGGCGTATGAGCCGCCGTCGAAATATTCGAACAGAAAATGGGGAAGGCGGCGTCGCGCTGCTTCGCGATAGTCGCCGATCGATGCCGGCTTCACGCGGCGTTCTCCTTCCGCGCAATTTCGTGTCGCCACCGGTCGTGATAGGATGAAATATCAAGGTCGAGCGGCGCAACAAGGTCGAGCGGCTGCGCAGGGGGCAGGGCGGCGTCGAGCAGACGGAGCGCGCCATAGGACACGTCGTTGTGCGCCTTGCCGATATAGATACGAAGATCGGGGCGAAGCGCGGCGAGCGCGCGGACGAAAACCTGTCCCTCGGCGAAGCGCCCCTCGATCAATAACCGCTCTTTCGTTCCGATCAGGCGAAGTGACGCGTCGGCGACAAACGCGGCGTAGAGTGACACTGCTGCGCGGCGTGCGGCATGATCGTCGGGTCTGGCGATCCACCGACCGCTGGCGTCGGGAAAGGGGCCGAACCCCGGCGCGAAGCTCGGCAGCACCATAGCCCCGCTGGCCAACACGTCGGGCAGCGCTGCGAGCAGCGCGGGCTGGTCGAACGACAGATCGATCTGGCGCGTGTCGAGGCCGATCAGCGTCTCGATCTCGCGGCCGCCCATGAAGCGCGCCGAGGGAATCGGTTTGCCGAACGCGTCGACATTGATCAGGCAATCGCGATCCTCGTCGAGGTGGCCGATATCGAGCGATGCGGCATCCTTCGGCGAACGCATCGCCACGAACCAGGTGCCGGTCGACAATATAGTCGATTCGGTTTCGGCGATCTCGGTAAAGCCGCGCGCAGCCAGCAGCGCCGCGTTCGAATCGTGGAGCCCGCAATATATCTCGGTATCCGCCGCAAGACCCGTCCGCGCGACCCACGCGGGCGTCAGCGTCCCGAGTATGTCGCCCGCACCCCGCAGCGGCGCAAGGCGGCTCGCCCAGCCGCGCCGCTCGGCAAGCTTCGAAGGCGATGCCGTCAATGGATTCCAGAGATCCGTGTGACAGCCCAGGCTCGTCACTTCAGACGCCGCGACGCCGCTCAACAGCCAGCTCCAATATTGCGCCCAAGGGAGAATTTGCGTGCCGTGCGCCAGATCGGGGTCGAGTGCTTCCAGGCGAAATATCTGCGCTCCAAGATTGAGCCCGTGGGGGAGCGGCGGCGACCCAGTCTCCGCGAAGGTGTCGCGCTGCGCATCATAGGCCGAGCGCAGATTCGTCGGGATCGCATCCTCGTAATCGAGCGGCGGACACGCGAGACGATCGCTGCGAATGATCGCGGCCGCAGCGCCGTGTCCAACCGGTACGATTGCGCCGACGTCGGCGAGCCCGGCAAAGTCGCGCAGCGTCTCGGCGGCCCAGGCCTCGATTCCGGCGGCGTCGAGCGCGGCATAGCTGGCGGTCACGACGCGTGCATTAGGCCGCACACGCCGTTCGATCAGCACGCCGTCGGGGGACCACAGGCTTAGCTTGGCCAAGGTTTTCCCGATATCGAGGACTATGGTTGCGCGGCCCTTCATCCCTCTCCCTCTTGCTTCGTTACGACCGAATTTGATCGAACTTTATCGAAACTGATTGCAGTACGCCAGCGATTTCGATACATGTCGCGTCATAGTTGAAACAACGAGTTTCCTTCATGACCGACCTTCTGGACGCAACACCTGAATCAAGCGCCGCGGCATTGCTTTTCGCCGTCCCGGCGAATCGCTGGTCCGATGAAGATGCGCGAGGGAAGTCGCCCGAAGATCTGCTCCTGTACCGCTCTAACCGTCTCGGATCGGACCTGACCGTCACAAATTTCGGCGGCGGCAATACCTCTGCAAAGCTTGAAGCGCGCGACCCGCTAACCGGTGAAAGCGTTTCCGTCCTTTGGGTGAAGGGATCCGGCGGTGATATCGGATCGATGACCCTCGACGGTTTTTCGACGCTGTATCAGGGCAAATTGCTCGGGCTCGAAACGCTCTATCGTGGGTTGACGCATGAGGATGAGATGGTCGGCTATTTGCCGCACTGCACCTTTGCGCTCAATCCGCGCGCGGCATCGATCGACACGCCGCTCCATTCATATCTGCCCTTTGCGCATGTCGACCATGTCCACCCCGATGCGATCATTGCGCTTGCGGCGTCAAGCGAAGGCGAGGCCGTAACGCGGGCGATTTGGGGCGGAGCGGTGGGCTGGTTGCCTTGGCAGCGCCCGGGCTTTGACCTCGGTCTGAAGCTGCGCGATTATGTTGCGGCCAATCCGGGACTGCGCGGAGTTATGCTCGCTGGCCATGGGATCATTTGCTGGAGCGACAGCGCGAAGAATTGTTACGACAATACGATTGCCTTGATCGCGGACGCGGCGAACTATCTGAATGCGAAGTTGGCGAAGCAGCCGGCCTTCGGCGGTGAAATCCTTGCGGAGCGGCCGCGCTCTGAACGTGCGTCGGTGGGCGCGAAGCTGATGCCATTGTTGCGCGGTTTGATGGGCGGGCGGCGCGTCGGCCATTTTGCCGACGATGCCGAGACCCTCGAATTCACTGGCAGTCGCGATTTCGCCAAGCTTGCCGCAATCGGCACGTCGTGCCCTGACCATTTTTTGCGCACCAAAATCGCTCCTTTGGTGCTGGATCCGGCGCGGCTCGACGACGGCGCCTATCTGGCCGAGCGGATCGAGGCCTATCGCGCCGATTATGCGGCCTATTATCAGCGCTGCGCGCGGCCGAACTCGCCCGCGATGCGTGACCCGAACCCGGTCGTGGTGCTCGTCCCGGGCATCGGTCGCATGACCTTTGCCGGCGACAAGACGACAGCGCGGCTCGCGGGCGAATTCTATGCCAACGCGATCAATGTGATGCGTGGGGCGGAGGCGATCGGTTCCTATGTCGGGCTCGATGAGCAGGAAGCGTTCGACATCGAATATTGGCTGCTCGAGGAAGCGAAGCTTCAGCGCATGCCAAAGCCGAAGCCGCTTGCTGGCCGCGTTGCGCTGGTTACCGGCGGGGCAGGCGGGATCGGTTCCGCAACCGCCGAGCGGCTCGCAGCCGACGATGCGTGCGTGATGCTTGTCGATCGCGACGCGGTTGCGCTGTCGAAGGCAGCGCAGGAACTCGAAGGCCGCTTCGGTCGGGACCGGATCCGCTCCACCGTCTGCGACGTCACCGACGAGGCGCAGGTTGCCGCAGCCTTTGCGGCCTGCGCGCGCGAATTTGGCGGGCTCGATATTCTCGTCGCCAATGCAGGCATCGCCTCCTCTGCACCCATCGAGGAGACGACGCTCGACCTTTGGCAGCGCAATTACGATGTCCTCGCGCAGGGCTATTTCCTGACCGCGCGCGCCGCCTTTCCCTTGATGAAGGCGCAGGACGGCGGCTCGATCATCTTCATCGGGTCGAAGAACGGCATTGCTGCGGCGACCAACGCGTCGGCTTACGCCTCTGCGAAAGCGGCGGCGCTGCATCTCGCCCGCTGCCTCGCGCTCGAGGGCGCCCCCTTTGGTATCCGCGTCAACACGGTCAATCCCGATGCGGTGATCAAGGGATCGCGTATATGGGATGGCGACTGGCGCCGCGAACGCGCGGGCGCGCATGGCATCGATTCGGGCAGCGAGCTTGAGGAACATTATCGCAACCGCTCGATGCTCAAGCGCGACGTGTTGCCCGAAGATGTCGCCGAAGCGGTCTATTTCCTCGCCGGCGATATGTCGGCAAAGTCGACCGGAAACATGATCAACGTCGACGCGGGCAATGCGCAGGCATTCACACGATAAGCTAAAGGTTCGGGAGAAAGTTATGGCTGGCGACTTGCCGCTCGCACAGGACGACATTGAGCGGCTGAACGCCGGACTTCGCGACGCGCTTGATGATGATTACGACAGCCTCGGCCGCCAGCTTGGCCGCCGCGGGATCGATATCGGGGCCGTGAAGGCGAAGGTCGCGGGATTTTCGGTTGCGGTGCCAAGTTGGGGCGCTGGTCGCGGGGGAACGCGCTTCGCCAAATTCCCGATCGCCGGCGAGCCGACCAACATTCATGAAAAGCTCGAGGATTGCGCAGTCATTCAGCAACTTGGCCGCGCGACCCCGCGGGTCAGCCCGCATTTCCCGTGGGACAAGGTTAGCGATTATCGTGGTTTGCGCGAAGAGGCTGCCGCGCTTGGACTTGGCTTCGACGCAGTGAACAGCAACACCTTCCAGGATCAGCCCGGGCAGGCGGTAAGCTACGCCACGGGCTCGCTTTCCTCGACCCGTGCCGATGTGCGTGAGCAAGCGGTGGCGCATAACATCGAGTGCATCGGGATCGGGAAACAACTTGGCGTCAACGATCTCACTGTGTGGGTGGGAGATGGCACGAATTTTCCCGGACAACAGGACCTCGGCCGCTCGCTCGATCGTTATCTCGACGCCGCTTCGGAGGTCTATGCCGCCCTGCCAGCCGACTGGCGGATGCTGATCGAGCACAAGATGTTCGAGCCCGCCTTTTATTCGACCGTAATTTCCGATTGGGGCAGCTCGATCCTCGTCGCGCAGGAGCTGGGCGACAAGGCGAAATGCCTCGTCGACCTCGGGCATCACGCGCCGAATGTGAATATCGAACAGATCGTCGCGCGGCTCCATCGCTTTGATAAATTGGGCGGATTCCACTTCAACGACAGCAAATATGGCGATGACGATCTCGATTCGGGCTCGATCAATCCGCACCAACTGTTCCTCGTTTTCAACGAGTTGATCGAAGCCGAGATGAACCCGCGCGGCGATTTCCGTCCTGCCTATATGATCGATCAGTCGCACAATGTGACCGACCCGATCGAATCGATGCTGTCATCGGCCGAGGCGATCGTCGCGGCCTATGCAAAGGCGCTGCTCGTTGACCGCGAGGCGTTGCTCGCGGCGCAAGAGGCGAACGACACGATGATGGCGTTTCAGGCGCTGCGCGCTGCGTATCGCACTGACGTGACGCCCATCCTTGCGGCGGCGCGCGCCGATGCGGGCGGGGCGATCGAGGCGCTCGCGGCTGCTCGGTCTAGCGGCTGGCGCGATCGCATGGCGCTGGAGCGCAACGCTGCCGGGACAACGGCGGGGATCGTCTAATCAATCGATTGCAACTTGGTGCAGCTCCCGTCAAATAGGCCTGATCAGACAGGGACACCGATGCACGCAGCCGAACGCGAAAGAATGATTCTGGACAGCCTCGCGGAGACCGGGTTTGTCTCGTTCCGCGATCTTGAAAGCCGTGTTGCAGCGTCGCCGGCGACGATCCGCCGCGATCTCGATCGGCTGGAGGAAGAGGGGGTCATTACGCGCGTTCGCGGGGGAGCGAAGCGCGCCGGATCGGCGGGCAGCGCGCCCGGAACGCCCGAGGACGGATTGTCGGGCATTCCCTTCCACGAGAATATCGGCCGCAATCGCAGCGCTAAAGAAGCGATCGGGCGCGCCGCAGCCGGATTCTGCGTTGCGGGTGAAGGCGTTATGATCGACGGCGGCTCGACGACGTTGCAAATGTGTCCGCATCTCGAAGGCTTGGCGCTGCAGGTCTTGACCAACTCACTTCATATTGTCAGCGCGCTGCTGCCGCAGCCAACGACGCGTATTCTGGTGCCGTCGGGTCAGGTGTTTCGCGAACAGAATATCGTTTTGTCGGCGGCGGGCGATGATGGCATGCCGCGCTTTCACGCCCCGAAACTGTTCATGGGTGCGGCCTCAATGGGCCCCGCGGGGCTGATGCAGGCCGACGTTATTCTGGTCGCGGCCGAACGGCGATTGATTGAGCGTGCTGACGAAATCATCGTGCTCGTCGACAGCTCCAAATTTTCGGGGCCATCGGGCAACGTCGTATGTTCGCTCGACGAGATCGATGTCGTGGTTACCGACTCTGCGATCGAGCCGCGTCACGTCGCCATGATGGAAGCAGCGGGCATCCGCGTCGTTATCGCCTGAATTTCCCAACGCTCAGGACAAAGCCGCGGCTTGCCGCGCTATTCCTGTCGAAATGATTGAATTTGATCGTTGACGTGATTGTTAAAGACAAATAATGACCGGTGATGCAAAAATGCTCTTGCGAAGCGTTGCATCGGAGGGAGAAAGCAGCCGCGCGCGGCGCCTCCGCCAAAAGGGAATAGCCCGCTAAGCGGGCATGGGAGGATGCGATGAAGGCGATGACGACTGCAGGTCTGGATTTTGCTGTGCGGCGGAGCACGTGGCGGCGCGGCATCTCGGCGCTGGCGTTTGCGGGAGCGTTGCTGGGCGCCAGCGGCGCCTCGGCACAGGAAGCCGATACCGATGCGCCATCCGATGCGGATATTGTCGTGACAGGCACGTTGCTGCGCGGTGTTGCGCCGACGGGCACCAATCTTGTCGGGGTCACTCGCGAAGATGTTCTGGTATCCGGCGCGGCAAGCGCCAATGATTTGCTCGCCTCGATTCCGCAAGTCGGGAACTTCATGACGCAGCCGACGGGTCTGGCGCAGTTTGGTGCACCGCTCGTGCGTCCGAATATCCGCAATCTCGGTTCGTCAGGGGGCGCCACAACGCTGGTCCTGATGAACGGCCATCGGCTCGTCGGGGCGGGCATTCTGCAGACCACGGCCGATCCCTCGATCATTCCGCCTGATGTCATCGAGCGCGTCGAAATCGTGCCAGATGGCGGTTCGGCCATCTACGGATCGGACGCCATCGGCGGCGTGATCAACTTCATCACGCGCAAGAGCTTCAACGGAATCGGCGCCAACGCCCGCTATGGCTTCGCCGATAATTACAAAAGCTTCGACGGCAATGTGACCGCAGGCAAGGATTGGGGCAGTGGCTCGCTGTTCCTATCCTATGCCTATGCCTGGCACGACAATATCCAGGGGATCGACCGCGATTATTCGACGGCCGACAACACGGCGCGCGGCGGTACGGATTTCCGCCAGACGACCTGCGCTCCGGGTAATGTAACCGATCTGCGTTCGCTGATCTCGCCGCTGCTGCCCAACATCAGCTATGCGCTGCCGGGCTTTACTGCCGGAGTGGTCAACAAGTGCGACCAGACCGATTTTGCCGACATCTATCCGCGCGAAACGCGGCATTCGGTGTTCGCTGGCCTGAATCAGGAGCTAAGCGAAAATGTCGAATTCAACGTCACCGCCTATTGGTCACGACGGGACACCGAAATCCGTCAGGCGCAGGCCGGTTTCACCGGAACAATTACCGCGCTAAATCCCTATTTCCGCCCGCTCAGCTTTGCGCCCGCGCAGAGCATCGCGATCTCGTTCGCCGACGTTTTTGGCGACAGTCTGGTGAGCAATCAGCGCTTCGATTCGTGGGGCGTTACGCCCAGCTTTGATTTCAAACTTGGCGGCGGCTGGAATCTGCGCGCCGAGGGCAATTATGGTCACAGCTATAACCTCGTTCGGGAAGGCGCGATCAACGCCAGCGCCGCGACGGCGGCACTTGCCGGCATGACGATTGCGACTGCGCTTAATCCGTATAATCCGTCGGCGACCAATCCGGCTGTTCTTGCGCTGATTCAGGATTTCGAGAATTTCGGTGAAGCCAAGCAGCAACTGGCCGAAGCGCGGCTCGTGCTCGACGGATCGCTCGTCACCATTCCCGGCGGCGACATCCGCCTCGCTGTCGGTGCAGAATATCATTATGAAGATCTCGTCTCGCGCATATCGCTCGACCGCCGCAACGTCTTTACCAATGCAGTGAATTCCAACGTCTCGCGCAAGGTGAAGTCGGTGTATGGCGAATTGCTGGTGCCGCTCGTCGGTGCTGACAACGGATCGCCGGGCCTGCGCGGGTTGCAGCTCTCGGGCTCGATCCGCCACGACGACTATAATGACGTCGGCGGCACGACGAACCCGAAGATCGGCATCAACTACAAGCCGTTCAATGACCTGACGATCCGCGGCAACTGGGGGACCTCGTTCCACGCTCCCAGCCTTGCCGATACGACCAGTACGGCAGATTCGCGCGCGCAGATTTTGCTCAACAGCCCGTTCATCCGGCCGGGCGACAGCCTGCTCAATTTCTTGCGGCCGACGATCATTCTCGCCGGAGGCAATCCGAACCTGAAGCCCGAAAAGGCCGATACCTGGTCGGCGGGTTTCGACTGGAAGCCCGAGTTCGCTCCGGGTCTTCGTGCCAGCGCCACATATTGGAACGTCAAGTTCAAGGACGCGATCGGGCTGGCGCCGTTCCTGTCGCCGACGCTTTATACCGATCAGAATTACGCGCGGTTCTTCACGCTGAATCCGACGCTCGCTCAGTCGCAGGCGGCGGTCGGCAGCCTGTTGCTCAACGGTGCTCCCAGCCTCGGCAGCCTCTACGTCGGCACATCGCCCTATGTCATCATCGACGCGCGGCGCAACAATCTTGGCCGGGTCAAGACCGACGGGATCGATTTTGACCTGTCCTATGTGCGCCAGACGGGCTTCGGTTCGATCAACGCCAGCTTCGCCGGGACCTATACGCTCAATCGTGATACCCAAGCCGTTGCGGGCGGGGCGACGACCGACAATCTCAAGAACGGCACCGGCCGCTTCTTCTTTGTTGCCGGATTGGGGGGCAGCGTCGGCGATTTTACCGCGCATGCATCGCTCAATCATCGCGGCGGTTTCCCGATCGTCGCCACAACGCAGGACCGCATTTCGTCGTTCAACACAGTCGACCTGTTCTTCAGCTATGACCTGAAGGCGCTGTTGCCCAACACGTCGCTGACGATGAACGTCGACAATCTGCTCGACAAGGATCCGCCCTTCTTTGACGGCCAAACAGGCTATACGAATGGCGGTACGCTGGGGCGGTTCATTTCCTTTGGTGTCCGCACCAAATTCTGAGGACGAGCGTGTTGTTGACGCAGCGGCGGAGCATGGCAGGGTTTAACGGCAATCGCGCTGCTGGTTTCTTCCTCGCGTTGGCGATGTCACTCGGCCCTGCGATTGTCCGGGCCGCGGACACCGCCGTGCCGGACGAGCTGCGCGTCGAATATAGCGGGGCTTCGCTTGGCCTCGACACGCCCGCGCCGCGGCTGGCCTGGCACGTGCCGGTCAGCCGGCAGGTGGCCTATCGGTTGAGAGTTGCCACATCGCGCGAAGCGCTCGCGCGGGGCGAGTTCTTCTGGGACAGCGGCAAGGTCGCATCCGACGCCAATGTCCAGATCGCCTACGCTGGCCCCACGCTTTCTTCGCGGCAGCGCTACTGGTGGCAGGTGCAGGTGTGGGATGCCGCAGGGCAAGCCACTGGCTGGAGCGCGCCGGCGTGGTGGGAAATGGGGCTGCTTGGAGCTTCCGATTGGCAGGCCAAATGGATTTCGGGGCCGCAGCGACGCGACCATGACTGGGGCGATGTGACGCTCGATGCCGACCTCACGTTGACGGGCAAAAGCGTCGATGTGCTGTTCCGCGCGCTTCCCAACGGCAAAAGCTATGGCGATGCCTATGTCTGGACGCTGGCGGATGACAAGAACGGAACCGAGCTGATTCAGACTGTTCGCCGTTACCCCGGCGGAACCAGTTCGGCGGTAAAGATGGAACGGTTGGCGCAGGTCAAGCTCGCGGCGCCGCTTAAAGGGCGCCGCATCGCGCTGTCGATCCGCGCCGAAGGAAACCAGATCGTCACGCGCATCGACGGCGCCGTGGTCGCGACCATCGAAAATGACGCACATGCGCACGGAACGATCGGGTTCGCTGGCAAGGAAGCCGGAGCGGCGATCATCCACAAGGTCAGCGTGAGGGGCAGCCAGAGCCCAGCGGTCGCGTTCGATTTTGCGGGCGGCGACAACCCCTTCACTGGCGGCAGCGTAACGAACGACGGACTGGTCGTCGCGAGCGGGGTTCCCGGCGTCGACCTGGTTCTGCCGATCGAAGCGCCCGCGCCGCTCGTGCGCCGCTCGTTCAGGCTCGGCAAGGCGGTCGCCAATGCGCGGCTCTATGTCGCAGGCGCTGGTATGCCGCGATTGTCGATCAACGGCACGGTCGTCGGATCGTCGCTGGGCGCAGGCTACACCGCTTATGACAAGCGCGTGCTTTCCTATGCCTATGATGTGACCGGCCTGTTGCGCCGTGGCGAGAATGTGATCGGCGCCGAACTTGGGCGTGGCTGGTACGGGCTGACTGATCCGAATGAATGGTATTTCCATGCGGCCGCCTGGCACGCCGAACCGGCACTGAAGGGCCAGCTTGAGGTCACCTATGCCGACGGGACGCGTGAGACGATCGCAACTGGCGGCGACTGGCGCACCCTGTCCGGCCCGACCCTGAATGACTCCGTGCATCGCGGCGAGCGTTACGACGCGCGGCTGGTTCCGGCGGGCTGGGATCGTGCGGGCTTTCGCGACCGGAAGTGGAGCGCCGCGCCGGTCGTTGACGGACCAACGGGGCAGATTGTCGCAACCAATTCCGAAGCGATCGAACCCGTCGATGCGATTGCGCCCGTTTCGGTCAAGACGATTGCACCGGGTATCCGTATCTATGACTTTGGACGGATCGTGGCTGGCTGGCCCGTACTGAAGGTCAGCGGTCAGCGCGGGCTTACTGTATCGATGGTAGCGAGCGAACGGATCGCCGATGACGGTCGGGTCGTGCCCGCCGCTGGCCTGATCGACGCACAGTTGCAGACCGACCGTTACACGCTCGCGGGAAAAGGCGAAGAGCTGTGGGAACCGCGTTTCGGCTATCGCGGCTTCCGCTATGTGCAGGTTGAGGGTCTCCCCGGCGATTTGCCCGAGGGGACATTGACCGCGCGTATCGTCCATTCGGCTGTGGCGCGCACCGGAAGCTTTGTCAGCGCCAACCCTTTGCTGAACAAGATCGACGCGGCGGCGATCGCGTCGATCCTCAACAATCTCCACGGTTTTCAGACCGATACGCCGACCTATGAAAAAAATGGCTGGACGGGCGATGCACAGGCGTCGGCGGGCGCGGCGGCGCGCAGTCTCGACATCGCGCGCGTTTGGACCAAATGGCTAGCCGATTTCCGCGACGCGCAGTCGGACAAGGGCGAAGTACCCGAAATCGCGCCGACGACGCAATTCTACGGTTATGAGAACACTCCCGGCTGGAACGTGATCTGGGGACCGACCACACCGTGGGACGCCGCGGCGATGATCCTGCCGTGGGAGCTTTACACGACCTATGGCGACACGCGCATCCTCGCCGACAATCAGGATATGCAGCGCCGACTGGTCGATTACACCGCGACCTTCATCAAAGCGCCCGACTATCAGCGTTCGGCGGGGCTCTCCGAATGGGCATCGGCGGGCGGCATGGATTACAGCAACGCGCGGGGCGGCGGGATCGACGCGGTCACGACGGCCTATTTCTTCCATCAGGCGGATCTACTCGCCAGATCTTCGGCGATCGTCGGGAAGACCGAGGATGCAGCGCGATACGCGAAACTCGCGGACGATATTCGGACCGCCTATAATGCGCGATATTGGAACGGCGCCATGGGTTGGTACCGCACCATCGACAGCAAGGGGGCAGTTTTCCGGCCGACGCAGGTGCAGAATATCCTGCCGCTCGCGTTCGGCATGGTGCCCGACGGTCGCGAGCAGGATGTCGCCAAGGCCATCGCAAACAATGTTGAACAAGAGGGGCTGCGCACGGGCGTTTATGGCGCGCGCTACCTGCTCGAAATCCTCAGCGACTATGGCTACGCCAATCTCGCTTATCGCGTCGCGACGCGCACGGACGAGCCGAGCTGGGGTTGGTGGATTAAAAATGGTCACTCGACGATGTTCGAGACGTGGAGCCTGAACAGCCGTTCGCGCGACCATCATTATTTCGCCTCGATCGCCGACTGGATGCGCCAGCGTTTGGCGGGGCTGCGTCCCGGTTCACCGGGATACAAGGTCGTGCTGATCAAGCCCGCCATTCCCGATGCGCTTGCGAGCGCTGAAGCGGCAATGGAGACGGTCTATGGCCGCGCTTTTTCCGGCTGGAAAGTCGAAGCGGGAAGGCTGACGCTGACCGCCGACGTGCCGCGCAATACGACTGGCGAGATATGGGTGCCCACGCGCTTCGGCACTGTCGTACCGCCCGCCGACGCCGAGCGTTTGCGCGAAGAAAAATCTTACACCGTCTATCGTACCGGCCCCGGCCATTTCATTTTTACCACCGGAGGCGCGAAATGATCCGCAGCATCATCACCCTGGTCGCCTTTGCGGCAGCGGCAGCGACCGCGAGCGCCCAGCAGATTGTAACCGACAGTGGGGCAGTTACAGGGGCGACCGCCGATGGCATTTCATCCTTCAAGGGGATTCCCTACGCCGCACCGCCGGTCGGCGCGGGGCGATGGAGCGCGCCGGCGCCGGTGACGCCGTGGGTCTCGCCGCGCGATGCGACGAATTACGGCCCCGACTGCATGCAGAACCCGCTGCCGGGTGTTCCGGCGGGCAGCCGTCCGACGAGCGAAGACTGCCTGACCGTCAACGTCTGGACCCCGAAAGCCGTCAAGGGCGCGAAGCTGCCGGTGATGCTCTGGATCCATGGCGGCGGCTTTGTCGGTGGATCGGGCACGCTTCCCGAAACCGACGGCACAGCGCTGGCGCGGCGCGATGTCGTGATTGTCAGCTTCAACTATCGCCTCGGCCGCTTCGGCTTCTTTGCGCACCCCGCGCTCGGGAGCGATGGCAATTGGGGTTTGATGGACCAGATTGCGGCGCTCAAATGGGTGCAGCGGAACATCGCGGCCTTCGGCGGCGATCCGGCCCAGGTGACGATTTTTGGAGAAAGCGCAGGCGGAGAATCGGTGTCGCGTCTGATGGCGTCGCCGGTTGCGAAGGGGCTGTTCGCACGCGCTATCGTCGCGTCGGGTGGAGGCCGTGACGCGTGGCCGGACCTTGGCGCTGCGCAGGCAAAGGGGCTGGCGTTTGGTACGCGCAACAATGCGGCTGATGCGGCGGCGCTGCGTGCGCTTCCCGCCGATAAGGTGCTGGGCAGCATCGCTTTGATGAGCAAGGAAGACGACCGCTATTCGGGGCCAATGACCGACGGCACGATCATTCCCGCCGATGCCGACGCGATTTTTGCGGCGGGCAAGCAGGCGCATATTCCCTTTATCATTGGCAGCAATGATGATGAGCTTGGCTTCATTCCCGCCGCGTTTCGCAGCATGATCAATGGTCCGGTGGAAAAGGGACTGGGTGCCGCTGCCACGACTGTGAAAGCGGCCTATGCCAGCGAAGACGAAGCGAACCGGCGGATTGGTGGCGACGTGATCTTCGCCGAACCGGCGCTGGCGTTCGGGCTGTCGCAGGCGCGCGCCGGGGCGCCAACCTTCCTGTATCGCTTTGGCTACGTCGCCGAAGCGCAGCGCAAGCCCGATGTCGGCGCGGTCCACGCGTCGGACGTGGCATTTCAGTTCGGCAATCTTGCTCCCGACGCCATCGATGCCGACCGTGCGGCGGCGAAACGAATTGGCGATTACTGGACCAATTTTGCAAAGACCGGGGATCCGAATGGCGGCGGACTGCCCGTCTGGTCGCGGCTCGACCCGGCTGCCCCTCAACTGCTTTCGATCGGGATCGCGGCAACGACGATGGCGCCCGCGGGAAGCCCGGCATTGACGGCAATCGCCACGGCACGGGACGCGAAGAAATGAAGGATTTGACCATGCGCCTTTCTGCCGTGATTGCCGGCGCGCTCGCGATCGTCGCGATCCCCGCCTGCGCGTGGGAAGTGATCCGTCTGGCGACGGACCCGTTGCCCGCGACGTCGAAGGAGGTTCGCGAAACCGGGCCTTTCGGGACGATTGTGCGCAATGTGTCGGACGCGACGCTGACCGCTTATGTTCCTGAAAAGGGCAAGGCCAACGGTACTTCGGTGATCGTGGCCCCCGGCGGCGCCTTCCTGATGCTGTCGATCGAGAACGAGGGGGAGGCCGTCGCGAAATGGCTCAACAGCCTTGGCGTGACCGCGTTCGTTCTCAAATATCGGCTGCTCGAAACGGGCGTCGACTTTCCGCTTCAGATGATGCGCTATCTCGGCAATCTCGGGTCGCTGCGCACGGCCGTCGAACCCTTGCGCCCGCTGGCGACCACCGACGGCGAGAATGCGGTCAAATGGGTGCGCAAGAATGCGGGTCGCTATGGCATCAAATCGGACCGCGTCGGGCTGATGGGCTTCTCGGCCGGCGGCGCGGTGACGGCATGGACGCTGGCGGCGAGCAAGCCTGCCAGCCGCCCCGATTTCGCGATCGCCATCTATCCCGGACTGCTACCCGACCCGATTACGGTGCCGAAAAAGGCGCCACCGCTTTTTGTTGCGGTCGCCAAGGACGACAAGCTTGCGCACGACGACAGCGTTCGCCTCGCCGCTGCATGGCAAAAGGCGGGAGCGAGAAGCACGATCATTACCTATGAAAACGGGGGCCATGGTTTCGGCATGAAGAAGAGCGGCAAGGCGAGCGACGCATGGACCGGGGCACTGGCCGACTGGATGCGCAATCAGGGACTGGTCGGCAAATGAGGGCGGCATCTTTCCTCGCACTCGCTGGCGGATCGATGCTCGCGGCGTGCACCGCCAATGAGCCCGCGCCAACGTCTACGCCTACCGCGCAAAAGGTCGAGAGCTGCGAAGCGTTGGCCGGCATGGCGTTGAAAGACGGTAAGATCGATGCCGCCACCTCGCTTGCTGGCGGGGCGGTGGTCAATCTGGAAGCGGGGAAGCCGGGACTTCCCGCGCCCGCAGCTTTCTGCCGCGTACAGGCGACGTTGTCGCCGGTTCCCGGCTCATCGATCAAGGTCGAGGTGTGGCTGCCCGAGCGCGCGGGCTGGAACGGCAAGCTGCTGGGCGCTGGCAACGGAGGCTTCGGCGCGAACATGCTGCTGCCGTCGCTCCTGATGCGCGGCGCGGTACAAAAAGGCTATGCTGCGGTCGGCACCGACATGGGGCATTTCGGCGAGAGCGACGTTGACGCAAGCTGGGCGCTGAACGCACCCGAGAAAATCCGCGATTATGGTTGGCGTGCCAACCATGTCGGCGCGGAGACTGCCAAGCAGGTAATCGCGGCCTTTTACGAAGGCCCGCTTGCGGCGAGCTATTTCCACGGCTGTTCGGATGGCGGACGGCAGGCACTCACCCTCGCGCAGCGTTATCCCGCCGATTATGACGCAATCATTGCCGGCGCTCCGGCGATGCCTTGGACGCGTATGGCGAGCGCCTTTACCAGCAATGCCATCGCCGCGAACAAGCCCGGCGGTGACCTGTCGATGGCGAAGCTCAAGCTGCTCCAGACAGCCTCGCTCGGTCAGTGCGACGGTCTCGACGGGGTTAAAGATGGGGTGATCGACGATCCGCGCGCCTGCCATTTCGACCCGGCCAAGCTTGCGTGCAAGGGCGGCGACGGTGCCGACTGCCTGACGGCAGGCGAGGTCGCGACCGCGAAGCTCTTTTATGAAGGCCCGAAGACTGCCGACGGCAAGTCTTTCTATCGCGGCTTTGCGCCGGGCGCCGAGGCCGAGGCGGGGACCTGGGCGATGTGGCTGACGGGCAGCAATTCGCAGCATGTGAAATTCGGAACGCAATTCTTTCGCTATTTCGTGCACGCCAATCCCGAATGGCAATTGTCGGAGTTCAATCTCGACCGCGACTATGCGCTCGCGAAGGCGCGCGTCGGCGGAGATCTCGACGCCGACAAGACCGATCTCGGTGCTTTCTACAAGCGCGGCGGCAAGCTGATCCTCTATCATGGCTGGAACGACGCCGGGATTCCCGCGCAGAACACGGTCGACTATTATGAGCGCCTCGTCGCCGCCAACCCGCGCGCTACGGCAACCTCTGTCCGCCTGTTCATGGTTCCCGGCATGTCGCATTGTCTCGCCGGTCCAGGTCCTAACAATTTCGATCCGCTGGCCGCGCTCGATGGTTGGCGTCAGGGCGGGCCTGCGCCCGAGCGGATCATCGCGACCAAATATGACAACGACCTGTTCGCTTATATCGGTTTGCCCGCGAAGGCCGGACGGACGCGGCCGCTTTGTCCTTTTCCGAAGGTGGCCAAATGGGACCGCAAAGGCTCGACTGACACAGCCGAAAGCTTTGTCTGCGAGGCGCCTGGAAAATGACGAGCCATGTCGCAGGCGCAAGCGAGCCGCCACTGATCGAACATACGATCGGAGACGCGCTCGCGCTTGCTGCGGAAAAGTGGAGCACATGCGATGCGCTTGTGTCTGTCGCGCAGAATATTCGCTGGGATTTCGCGGAAATGTTGGAACGATGCGATGCACTCGCCGCAGGATTTCTCGCGCTCGGACTGAATTCCGGCGACCGCATCGGCATCTGGGCGCCCAATTGCGTCGAGTGGACGCTGACTCAGTTCGCCGCAGCGCGCGCCGGGCTGATCCTCGTCACGATCAATCCCGCGTACCGGCTGTCGGAGGTCGAATATACGATTAACACGGTCGGGCTTTCAGCGCTCGTCGCCGCGACCAGCTTCAAGACCAGCGACTATCCCGCGATGATCGAGGAGCTTGCGCCAGAGATCGCTGCCAGCGCCGTCGGCAAACTGGACTCCGCGCGTTTACCGACGCTGCGGTCGCTGATCCTGATCGGCAAACAATCTCGCCGCGGTTGGTTAGGCTTTGACGACGTAACAGGACTGGGGGATGACACCCACCGGCAGCGCCTTGCCGAAATCGCTCCGACGCTCGATCCGAACGATGCGATCAACATCCAGTTCACCAGCGGCACGACCGGCTTGCCGAAAGGGGCAACACTCAGTCACCGCAATATCCTGAACAACGGCTATTTTGTCGGGCGGACACAGGGGCTGGTCGCGGGCGACCGGATTTGCATTCCGGTGCCGCTTTATCATTGTTTCGGCATGGTGATGGGCAATCTCGCCAGCATCACCCACGGCGCGGCAATGGTCTACCCCGCTGAGGGTTTTGACGCTGAAGCGGTGCTCCGCGCCGTCGAGGCGGAACGCTGCACGTCGCTCTATGGCGTGCCGACAATGTTCATTGCCGTGCTTGCGCATCCCGATTTCGATCAATTCGACGTGTCGTCGTTGCGGACCGGCTGCATGGCGGGAGCGATCTGCCCCGAACCGTTGATGCGGCAGGTCGTCGAGCGCCTCAACATGCGCGACGTGACGATTGCTTACGGCATGACCGAAACCAGCCCGGTGAGTTTCCAAACCGCGCCCGACGATCCGTTCGAACGTCGTGTCGGTTCGATTGGTCGGGTGCAGCCGCACCTCGAATGCAAGATCGTCGATCCCGATGGAAACATCGTGCCTTCGGGCGAGCCCGGCGAACTCTGCACGCGCGGCTATTCGGTGATGATCGGATATTGGGACGAGCCTCAGCGTACGATGGAATCGATCGACACGGACGGCTGGATGCATTCGGGCGATCTCGCGACGATCGACCCGCAGGGCTATGGCAATATCGTTGGCCGCCTGAAGGACATGGTGATCCGCGGCGGCGAGAATATCTACCCGCGCGAAGTCGAGGATTATCTCTATCGCCACCCGGCGGTTGAGGATGTCGCGGTGGTTGGCATCCCCGACGAACGCATGGGCGAAGAGCTGTGCGCCTGGGTGCGGCTGAAGCCGGGGACGCGTGCCGATGGCGAGGATATACGCGACTTTTGTCGCGGTCAGATCGCCCACTATAAAGTCCCGCGCTACGTGCGTATCGTCGGTGAATTCCCCACTACGGTGACAGGGAAAGTACAGAAATATCTGATCAGAGAGGCGATGGTCGCCGATCTCGGAAAGGAAGAAGCATAATGAAAACTGCCATATTTGTTGCGGCGCTGATGGCCGCCGCTCCTGTCCTTGCTCAGGGTTCTACCGCGCCCGCCTCCGCGCCAACCCCGGCCACTGCGGCGCCAGCAAGCGATGCAAAATTCAATCTTGACACTCCGCTGCAGGACATTGTCGCGGATGAAAAGGGCAAGGCGGTGATCGAGAAGCATTTCCCCGGCATGATGGCGCTGCCCGAATATGAGATGTTCAAGGCGATCAGCCTGTCGCAGCTTCAGCCCTACAGCAACGGCAAGATCACCGACGAGATGCTGGCGGCGACCGCCAAGGATCTGGCGGAGATCAAGTGATGAAGAGCCGGACAGCCTATCTGGCGGCAAGCTTGCTGTCTTCCACGGTGGCGCTGTCCGGCGCTCAGGCAAAGGACATGATCTACAAGGACAAATCGGCGTCGATCGACGCGCGCGTCGATGATCTGATGGGGCGGCTGACGCTCGATGAAAAGATCCTGCTGCTTGCGGGGGAATCGTCGATGACGTTGAACCCGATCGAACGGCTCGGCATCCCGTCCATCCGCATGACCGACGGGCCGACCGGCGTGCGTTCGCCCGAGGGCAAACCCGCGACGGTCTTTCCCGTCGGCGTTGCATTGGCAGCGACCTGGAACCTCGATCTGACCGCAAAGGTCGGCGCGGCGATCGGCAAGGAAACGCTCGCACATGGTGCCGACGTATTGCTCGCGCCGACGGTCAACATCGTTCGCACACCGCGCTGGGGCCGTAACTTTGAAACCTATTCCGAAGACCCTTATCTCGCGGGGCAGATCGGCCTCGGCTATGTGAAGGGCGCGCAGAGCGCGGGTATCGGCGTATCGCTCAAGCATTTCGCGGCGAACAACCAGGAAACCAACCGCTTCATCGTCGATTCTGTCGTGGATCCGCGCACGCTGCGTGAAATCTATCTTCCGGCGTTCGAAACGGTGATCAAGGAAGGTGATCCCTGGTCGGTGATGGCGTCGTACAACAAGATCAACGGCACCCATGCAGCCGAGAACCGCTGGCTCCTCACCGACCTGCTCAAGACCGAATGGGGTTACAAGGGCTTTGTCGTCTCCGATTGGGGCGCGGTTCACTCGACGGCGACCACGGTCAACGCCGGCATGGATCTCGAGATGCCGGGTCCGCCGAACCATTTCGGTCCCAAGCTCCGGAAAGCGGTCGACGAGGGCAAGGTTACGGCCGCGCAGATCGATGACAATGCTCGGCGTATGGTGCGGTTGATCGTGCGCAGCGGCGCGATCGAACGCGGCGTCGCGCGACCGGTCGCCAACGAAATGCCGCGCAACGCGTCGCTTGCGCAGAGTGCAGCCGAGGAAGCGATCGTGCTACTCAAGAACAGCGGTGTCCTGCCGCTCCCATCAACGATCAAATCGCTCGCGGTGATCGGCCCGAACGCCGACGTCGTGCGCATTCAGGGCGGCGGCAGCTCGGCAGTCGTGCCTTTCGAGACCAGCACGCCGCTCGCCGCGCTCAAGGCCGCGTTGCCCGGCGTGAAGATCGATTTCGCTCGCGGTGTCGACAATGAGGAAACACCGCCCGGCGCAAATCCCAAATTGTTCAGCCCCGGCACCGACCGTACCGTGACCGGCCTCGCCGCGACCTATTATGCCAGCGCCGACATGAGCGGCGAGCCGGTCAGGCGCGAAACAGCGACCAGCTTTTTGAAACGGATCAGCGGAAATATCGCCGGACCGCAGGTGACGGGCTATGCCGCGTTCCGCTGGGAAGGGTTGTTCTGGCCGGACAAGAGCGGCACCTATGAATTCAGTACCCGCGGCACGGGCAACGCGACGATCACTCTCGATGGTAAGGCGGTGCTCAATAAGGCGAGCCCGTCGACACCCGACATCCGCGATGTGCTGGGCTTCCCCATCCCGCGGCGCACGGTGTCGCTCGCGCTCGAAGCCGGGCGCAGCTATCCGATCCGCATCGATTATGTCACCGGCCAGACTCCGTATGAGTATTTGAGCTTCGGGATCCGCGAACCGCTACCCTCGTTTGACGAAGCCGTCGCAGCGGCGCGCGCCGCCGATGCCGCGGTGGTGTTCGTTGGCTCGTCATCAACGACCGAAGGCGAAGGCTACGACCGAACGTCGCTCGACCTTCCCGGTGATCAGAACAAGCTGGTTGATGCGATCCTCGCCGCGAATCCGAAAACCGTTGTGGTTGTCAATGCGGGCGCGGCGATGACGATGCCGTGGCATGCAAAGGCGCCCGCTATACTTGATATGTGGTTGCCCGGAGAGGGCGGTGCGGCGGCGCTGGCGAATATTCTCATTGGCAAGGTCAATCCCTCGGGCAAGCTGCCCGTGACCTTCCCTGAGCGAACCGAGGATGACGGCATCAACCTCAAGGGCGCAAAGACGCCTTATTCCGAGGGATTGCTCGTCGGCTATCGCGGATATGCTGCGC